>CAMDOY010000160.1 GCA_945903655.1 Rhizobium sp. Q54
TCTCTTCACCAGCGAGGACATCATCGCCTTCGCCTCGAAGTATGATCCGCAGCCCTTCCATCTCTCGGACGAAGGCGCGGCGAAAAGCCATTTCGGCAGGCTCTCGGCCTCCGGCTGGCACACGGCCTCGACCTATATGCGGCTCTTCATCGACACCCGCGACAAGGTGCGTGCGGACCGGGCTTCGCTGCCCTTCGCGCTGAACCCGGGCGGCCCCTCGCCGGGCTTCCGCAACCTGCGCTGGCTACGGCCCGTGCAGGCGGGCGACACAATCACCTATGACACCACGGTGATCGCCAAAGAGCCCCATCCCACAAGGTCAGGCCTCGGGATTGCGCGCAACCGCACGACGGGCGTCAATCAGAATGGGGTGCGGGTGTTCGAGGTCGAGGGGTCGTCGCTAACGGTCATGGGGTGACGTTTTTTACCCTCCCCCTCGTGGGGAGGGTCGGCCGCGTAGCGGACGGGGTGGGGCGCGCGCGGCTGATCGGCAGCGTACCCCCTCAACCCCTCACTTGTTCACTTCAGCCGTATAATCTTCCATCAGCGTGCGGGAGATCTGGCCCGGGGTGAAGGTGAAGTCGGCGATGCCCGAGACTGGCGTCACTTCCGCGCCCGTGCCGCAGATGAAGCATTCTTCCAGCGAGGCCAGCTCGTCCGGCATGATGCGGCGCTCGACCACCTCGATGCCCCGGCGCTTGGCCAGGTCAATCACCGTGCGGCGGGTGATGCCGTCGAGGAAGCAATCGGCGATGGGGGTGTGGATGACGCCGCCCTTGGTGAAGAACACATTGGCGCCCGTGCATTCGGCCACCCGGCCCTGCCAGTCCAGCATCAGCGCGTCCGCAAAGCCCCGACGCTCGGCGCGGTGCTTGGAGATCGTGCAGATCATGTAGAGACCGGCCGCCTTGGCCTTGCAGGGGGCGGTCAGCGGATCTGGGCGGCGATATTCGGCGATGTCGAGGCGGATGCCGCGCATCTTCTCGTTCACATCGAACATGCTGGGCCAATCCCAGACCGCGATGGCGACATTGATGGTGGCGTGCTGGGCGGCGACCGCCATCATCTCGCTGCCGCGCCAGGCGACCGGGCGCACATAGCAGCTCTGGAAGTTGTTCTTCTCCACCACCAGCTGCTTGGCGGCGTCGAGCTCGGCCACGCTGTAGGGGATCTCGAAATCCAGCACTTCGGCCGAGGCGCGGAAACGCTCGGAATGCTCTGATATCTTGAAGATCTTGCCGCCATAGGCGCGCTCGCCCTCGAACACGCTGCTGCCATAGTGCAGCCCATGGGAGAGCACATGCAGCTGCGCATCCTTCCATGGCACAAGGGCGCCGTTCAACCAGATGAAACCGTCGCGCTGGTCAAAAGGAAGGACTGACATGGGTAAAGCTCCTGGGTGCGGCGTGCGAAAGGCCGGAATTCCGCCCGTAATCATCAATTATCTTGCCTTGACGACTAACAATCAACCTGAAATATGTCAATATCGCTGACATAAAGGTGAGTTCACTCCATGTTGTCAGGCGTGCAAAACATTGAAGAGGGTCCGGCGCCGGCTACGGCCGAGGGGCCCGAGCCCATGTTCGATCTCATCGAACTGCTCTTCTTCGCCTATCGCGACTTCGTGGCCGACCCAGACCGCATCCTCGAAAACATCGGTTTTGGCCGCGCCCATCATCGCGTCCTGCATTTCGTGGATCGCCAGCCCGGCCTCACCATCGCCGAATTGCTGGATATTCTGCGCATCACCAAACAGAGCCTCAGCCGGGTGCTGAAGGAGCTGCTGGACCAGAACTATGTGGAGCAGCGGGCGGGGGTGAGCGACCGGCGGCAGAGGCTGCTCTATCCCACCAATGAGGGGCGGCGGCTGGCCCGCGATCTCGCCCGCCTGCAGACGGAGCGCTTCACCCAGGCCCTGTCGACCCTTGGTCCCGACGCGCGCCCGGCCGCCATCGCGTTCCTGCTGGGCATGATTGATCCACAGGAACGTGAGAAAGTCTCCCAGCTTGTGTGGCGAACCGAGCCGCCGGGCGGACAAAGGACAGAGCTGTGACGGACAAGACCAGCGCCCCGCGCCCCGCCCCCGCCGACGATGCCGCCCATCTGCTGCTGGTGGATGACGACCGGCGCATCCGCACGCTCATGTCGCGCTATCTGGGCGCCCAGGGCTATCGCGTCACCACCGCGCAGGATGCGGCCGAGGCGCGCAAACATATCGCCACCTTCGCCTTCGATCTGCTGATCCTCGATGTGATGATGCCCGGCGAAAATGGGTTTGAACTCGCCATCTCCCTGCGCAAGCATTCGCAGGTGCCGATCCTCATGCTGACGGCGCGCTCGGAGACCGAGGATCGGGTGCGGGGCTTTGAGGCCGGCGCCGACGACTATCTCTCCAAGCCCTTCGAGCCGAAGGAGCTGTCGCTGCGCATCGCCTCCATCCTGCGGCGCACCCAGGCGCCGCCGCCCCAGGCCGAGACCACCTTCGTGCAGATGGTGCGCTTTGGCGATTTCGTCTTCGATGTGGAGCGGTCGGAGCTGCGCCAGGGCGAGGAGATTCTCAAGCTGACGGATCGCGAGCGGTTCATGCTGAAGCTGCTGGCCCAGACCCCCGGCGAGCCGGTGTCGCGCGAGGCGCTGGCGGGGGATGGGACGCCCGGCAACGAGCGCACCATCGATGTGCAGATGAACCGGCTGCGCCGCAAGATCGAGCGCGACCCCGCCAATCCCTTCTATCTCCAGACCGCGCGCGGCGCGGGCTACCGATTGGTGGTGGACAGATGAGCGAACAGGCGCCCACCGCCCCCGCCATGCTTCGTCTCCCGCGCCTGCGCGCGCGCTGGCAGGCGCTCGCCCACTGGGTCGCGGGTTTCATGCCCAAGGGCCTCTACGCCCGCTCCCTGCTGATCGTCATCCTGCCCATGGTGATCCTGCAATCGGTGATCGCCTATTTCTTCATGGAGCGCCACTGGCAGACCGTGACCTTCCGCCTGTCGGCGGGCGTGGTGCGCGACATCGGCGCGGTGATCGACCTTTACAAACTGCTGCCCGAGGAACAGGCGCGCACCGATCTGCGCAAGATCGCCTCCCAGCGCCTGCAACTGGATGTGGACCTGTTGCCCAAGCTGGAACTGCCGCCGCCCCTGCCCAAGCCCTTCTTCTCCCTGCTCGACAGCGCCCTCTCGCGCGAACTCGCCCGGCAGATCAAACGGCCCTTCTGGATCGACACGGTGGGCCGTTCGAGCCTTGTGGAGATCCAGATCCTTCTGGATGACAGCGTGCTGCGGGTGGTGACCCTGCGCAATTCCGCCTATGCGTCGAACTCCCATATTTTCTTCATGTGGATGCTCGGGACCTCGCTGGTGCTGCTGGGCGTGGCCGTCGCCTTTCTGCGCAACCAGATCAGACCCATCCTGAAACTCGCCGCCGCCGCGCAGGATTTCGGCAAGGGCCGCGATGTGGATTTTCGCCCCCATGGCGCGCGCGAGGTGCGGCAGGCCGCTTACGCCTTCTTCGAAATGAAGCGCCGCATCGAGCGCGCCATCGAACAGCGCACCGCCATGCTCAATGGGGTGAGCCATGACCTGCGCACCATCCTGACGCGCTTCAAGCTCTCCCTCGCCCTTCTGGAGGAGGGACCGGAGACCGATGCGCTGATCAAGGACGTCGAGGAAATGCAGCGCATGCTGGAGGCCTATCTGGCCTTCGCCCGGGGCGATGCGGGCGAGCCTGCAACCCCCACGGACATCGGCGCCCTGCTGGAGGAGCTGAAGGCCGACGCCGAGCGCCATGGCCACTCCACGGAGATCCGCATCTCCGGCGAGCCCACGGTGACCGTGCGCGCGGACGCCTTGAAGCGCTGCCTCTTCAATCTCGTCAGCAACGCCCAGCGCCATGGGGACCGCATCGCCATCGAGGCCTCCTGCGATCAGCGCTTCCTGACGGTGAATGTGGACGACGATGGGCCGGGCATCCGGCCCGAGCAGCGCGAGGATGTGTTTCGCCCCTTCTACCGCCTCGACGAAGCGCGCAATCAGGACGAAGGCGGCACGGGGCTGGGTCTGGCCATCGCCCGCGACATCGCCCGCTCCCACGGGGGCGACATCATGCTGTCGGACAGCCCCATGGGGGGCCTGCGGGCCTGCGTGCGACTGCCGGTCTGATCAGGCCGCCTCGATGTCGTCGCTGTCCTCGCGGCTGCGGGAGCGCTCGCGCACCCGGCCCTCGAAGCTGCGCCTTGCGTCGAACATGGCGCGCACCATGGAGCGCAGCGGCGAGGCGAGGCGGTCAAGATCCTCCACCCGGGCGACGATGCGCCCGCCCCGGGTCAATTCCTTGTCCAGCGCCGCCATGGTGGCCGACAGGCCGGGCTCATCGTCCTTGAACCAGACCTCGAGCACCCGCGCCCAGGCCATGGCCAGACCCTGCAGCTTGATGGCGCCGACCGCGCCCTCGCAGTCGATCTCCGCCGATTCCAGCATGAAGCGCATTGAGTTAAGGACTTCGCGGTTGAGCGCCGCCGCCGCAAGCGGATCGCGCCGCGCCCAGTCCATGATCCCCTGCAGTCCGGCCTTGTAGGGCGCCATGGCGTCGAGCCTGCGCATCAGCACGTCGAAGAGCCGCTCCTTGGCGGGCTCGCCCAGAAGATCGTCCGAGCTCTCGTCGAGCACGATCTTGTCGATGCGCTTGGTGAAAGCGCCGAGCACCGCGCCCTTGGAGGGGAAGGCCTCGCGAAACTGCCCCAGGGTGATCCCAGCGTGGCGGGCGATTTCGGTAAGGGTGATGTCCTCGAAGGCGCGCTCGGCGGCCAGCGCCATGAGCGCGTCGATGATCTTGCCCTTGATGTCGCCGGACGGGGCGGCGGTTTGCGTCTCTGCGGACATGGATCAGCTCCGGTGTGTGCCATCCCTATCTAGGGGGCGTCCGGGTCTCGGCCAAGCCTGCGAGACGAAAAAGGCTGGCGCGTTCAGCCGGAAAGCTCGCCTGCGCGCCGCTTTGCCGCAGCCACGGCCCGCTCCATGAGGGCGGAAAGCCCATCAGGCGCCATCAGAACCTCGAGCGCGGCGGCGGTGGTGCCGCCGGGCGAGGTGACATTCTTGCGCAACTGGGCGGCGCTGACGCCGGGCTCCCGGAACATGAGTTCGCCCGAGCCCTCGACCGTGGCCCGCGCCAGCCGCAGGGCGATATCGGCTGGCAGGCCCGCCGTCTCGCCCGCAGCCGCCAGCGCCTCCACGAGATGGAAGACATAGGCGGGGCCGGAGCCGGAGACGGCGGTGACCGCGTCGATGAGATTTTCGTCCGCGACCCATTCCACGGCGCCGATGGCGCGCAGCAGGGCGTCGGCCATGGCCCGCTGGGCCGCAGTGACGCCCGCGCTGGCGGCGACGCCCGTGACGCCCCGGCCCACGGAGGCCGGCGTATTGGGCATGGCGCGGGCGATGGAGGTTGCGGGCAGACGGGCGGCGATGTCGCCCATGGTCTTGCCAGCCATGATGGAGAGCACGAGCGTGCCTGCGCCCACGAGCGGCGCGATGTCTGGCGCAGCCTGGTCCAGCATCTGCGGCTTGATGGCGAGCACCAGCACCTGCGGCGCGGCGAGACTCGCCATGGGCGGGTTGAGGGCGACGCCCTTGCTCGCGCAAAGCGCGATCAGCTCAGGCGCCGCGAACGGATCCAGCACCGACACGGCGGCGGGAGGCAGCCCGAGGGCCAGCCATCCCTGCAGCATGGCGCCGCCCATCTTGCCTGCGCCAACCAGCACGAGCGAGGCGGGAAGATCCGTGGATGACATGCCTAGGCCTCGCCCGCTGTTTCGAAGAGCGCCGCGTCCAGAGCCTCGCGCGCGCTGCGTCCGGCCCAGATCACGAACTGGAAGGCCTGATAATAGCGCTCGCAAGCGGCGATGGCAGCCTGCAAAATCGCTTCGCATTGCATGCGGCTCGGCTCGGCGCCGCCCGCCAGCAGCAGGGCATGGCGGAAGATGACCACGCTCTCGCGCTCCCACAGGCCGAAATGGCCAACCCAGAGCTGCTCATTCATGAGCGCGATGAGGTTCAGGATCTCCGTGCGGCGGTGATCGTTGAACTTGATGTCAAAGGCGCATCCCACATGCATGGCCTCGAGATCGGGCAGCCAGGTGAAGGCGACGTGATATTCGGTCCAGCCGCCGGAGACGGAGATGGAAATCTCGTCTTCATCCTCGCGGTCGAAGGACCATTGGTTCAACGAGGCCATATGCTCCACAACGTCCACCGGATTCGCTGTGCGGCGGGACTCGGTCTCAATCATCGACATGTTTGCTTAGGCCTCGGATGCTGGGGCGGAACGCGACGGGACACACAATGACGCGGGCGCTACCCGGACCGGACACTTTGAAGGCGGCGCTGAAAACCCGCCGACGAATCACTTCATGAACCAATATATGCAGCAAAGGACTCGCGCGGGAAACAGGACTTGACAAAGACTTTTCAGCCTGTGGATTCTTTATGTTCATATCTTTATTTCCCCCCGATTTTCCTAGGGGTTGGCCGCGCCGGGACCAAACCCGACGCCCCTTGCCCGGCGGACCGAAATGACCGAAAAGACGTCTCGAAGCAGATGAAAACCTGAAACTCGCCACCAAGGGGAAGCGTCCATGAATCGCCTGCCGCTCACATTCGCCTGCGGAGCCTATGACCGTACGGAAGCCCTGCGCACGGGCGAAATCCGCCCCGAGGGAATCGACCTCAACTACATCGCCATCGAAGCCTCCCGCGAGATCTTCGACCGCATGGTGGGCAACCATGAGTTTGATTGCGCGGAGCTCTCCAGCTCCGAATTCATCCGCATGGTCGATGCGGGCAAGGCGCCCTTCGTGGCGATTCCGGTGTTTCCGTCACGCGCCTTCCGCCACGGCTTCATCTTCATCAATCGCAACGCGGGCATTCGCACGCCGAAGGATCTGGAAGGCAAGCGCATCGGCACGGGCCTCTATACCCAGACGGCGGCGGTCTATATTCGCGGCCATCTGCAGAATGATTTCGACGTGGATTTCTCGACGGTGAAGTGGGTGCAGGGCGCCATCGAGAAGGCGGGGCCCCACGGCCAGCCCGCCACGCGCCCCCTGCTCCAGCCCGTGGACATCACCGAGAACGAGAGTCCGCACTCGCTGGCCGAGCTGCTGGCGCGGGGCGAGATCGACGCGATGATTTCCGCGCGCCGTCCGCCGGGCTTCGGCAAGAACCCGGACATCGTGCGCCTGTTTCCGAACTACCGGGAGATCGAGCGCGAGATGTATGTGCGCTCGAAGATCCATCCGGCAATGCATGTGCTGGCGATCCGCCACGACGTCTACGAGCGCAACCCCTGGATCGCGGCGAGCCTCTACAAGGCGTTTAATGAGGCGAAGGATTGGGCTGTGGACCGCATGCGCGTGTCGATCACCCAGTCCACCATGTTCCCCTGGCACCTCAACGAATTCGACGAGATCGAACAGCTCATGGGCGGCGATCCCTGGCCCTATGGAATCGAGCCCAACCGCTCGACCCTGGAGGCGCTCATCCTGTTCCTGCACCAGCAACACATGATCAGCCGCCGCATGCCCGTGGAGGAGCTGTTCGTGCCGCTGAAGGGGTTGTTTGACTGAGGGAGATGCGAACCATCTTCATGAAGTTACGCGCAACGCCAGCAGCTTCTCTCCCCCTCGTGGGGAGAGATGAGAGAGTGGGAGGCCGCGCGATCTCGGACGTTAGCGCCTGTGACCAACACGCTCCCGATGAGCACCTCGCACGCCCCACCCCGTCTCGCTTCGCGAGCCGACCCTCCCCACGAGGGGGAGGGTAT
>CAMDOY010000161.1 GCA_945903655.1 Rhizobium sp. Q54
CCATCGTTCCATGCCGATCCTGCCGTTGACGGTACACGTCAGCACAACTTCACTATGGTTAGTGTGAGTCGCAAAATCATCTTGATTGGTGGTTCTGGCTACACCCCGACCCGCGCGACTTCGCCCGCCGCAAGATCCTCAAGGGCTGCGACAAATTGACGGTTCTGCGGATTCAGCAGCAAATGGGATGCGACAAGCGCATGGGTCGCCCGATCAAGCGCGCCGACGGAGTAGGCGGCCAGCAGGGCGTCGAGCGGGTTGGCAGACGAAGCAAGATGTTCGGTCTTTGAAATATTTGACATTTATCGCTCTTGGCGGCTCGGGAGAGACGAAAGCAGATTTGTTACGGTCGATTCAACGGGGTAGATCACCATCATCCCCGAACATGTTTGAAAAGGCTAGATGTTCAAAACGCCGCAGCCTTGCGGATTGCTCTGCCGCCCCTTAATTTGACTGTAGAATGATAAAGGGCGCGCCATGGTTGACCATAAAGACGTGATCGGCGCCATAGGCGCCACTCCCATGATCAAGCTCCGCCGCGCCTCGGAGGAAACCGGCTGCACCATCCTGGGCAAGGCCGAGTTCATGAACCCCGGCGGCTCCGTCAAGGACCGGGCCGCCCTCGCCATCGTGCGGGACGCCGTTGCGCGAGGGCAACTCAAGCCGGGCGGGATCATCGTGGAAGGAACCGCCGGGAATACAGGCATCGGCCTCGCGCTGGTGGCCAACGCCATGGGGTTTCGCACGGTCATCGTGATCCCGGACACCCAGTCCCAGGAAAAGAAGGACATGCTGCGGCTGCAGGGCGCCGAACTGATCGAGGTTCCGGCCGTGCCCTATTCCAACCCTAACAACTATGTGAAGCTCTCGGGGCGCCTCGCGGAGCGTCTGGCCCGCGAATGTCCGGAAGGCGCCATCTGGGCCAACCAATTTGACAATGTGGCCAACAGGGCGGGCCATCAGGCCACCACAGGCCCGGAAATCTGGGAACAAACCGGGGGCAAGATCGATGGTTTCACCTGCGCGGTGGGCACAGGCGGTACCCTGGCGGGCGTGGGCATGGCGCTGAAGGCGCGCAATCCCGCCCTCAAGATCGCCATCTCAGACCCCATGGGCGCGGCGCTATACGCCTGGTATTCGCGCGGGGAGCTCAAATCCGAGGGCTCCTCCATCACCGAGGGCATTGGCCAGGGCCGCGTCACCGCCAATCTGGTGGATGCGCCCATCGACATGGCCTTCCAGATCAGCGATGAGGAGGCCCTCCCCATCGTGTTTGATCTGGCCGAGCATGAAGGCCTGCTGCTGGGCGGCTCGTCAGGCGTGAATGTGGCTGGAGCCATAAGGCTGGCCAAAGCGTTAGGCCCGGGACATACGATCGCGACGATCCTCTGCGATTCTGGGGCCCGTTACGCCTCGAAGCTCTACAATCCCGCATTTCTCGCCTCGAAGAACCTGCCTGCGCCGAAGTGGCTCTTGCGGAAGCCGCAGATAAAGCCCGATTTCGTCTGAATACAAAGGAATAAAAGAATGACTTCACAAGATGGTTTCGGCCTCCTGGTGTCCACGGGATGGCTGGCGGCCCATCTGTCAGACCCAGGCGTTGTGGTGATCGACGCTTCCTGGCACATGCCTGCGGCGAACCGGGATGGACGCCGGGAGTTTCTGGCGGGACATATCCCCGGTGCCGCCTTCTTCGATCTGGACGCAGTCAGCGACCACTCGAGCCCCCTGCCCCATATGCTGCCCTCGCCCGAGGATTTCGCCAGCGCCATGGGGGCGCTCGGCGTGAGCAATGACCTGAAGGTTGTTGTCTATGACGCCGCCGGCCTGTTTTCGGCGCCGCGCCTTTGGTGGATGCTGCGGATCTTCGGCCACGAACATGTCGCCATCCTCGACGGCGGTCTGCCAAAATGGACGGCCGAAGGCCACCCCCTCGACAAGGGCGAGGCCCATCCCACAGCTCGCGTCTTCACGCCCCGCTTCAACGCCGCCGCCGTGGCGGACCTCGCTCAGGTGCGCCAGGCTCTGGACAGCGGCTCCGATCAGGTGCTCGACGCCCGTGCGGCGCCCCGCTTTCTGGGACGCGCGCCAGAGCCCAGGCCTGGCCTAGCCAGCGGCCACATGCCGGGCGCACTCAATATGCCCATGACCGATCTGATCGCTGACGGTCGCCTGAAGGACCCGGAAGCGCTCGAAGCGGCGCTGGCGGGCATCGGCGTCAAGGGCGACAAGCCCGTGATCACCTCCTGCGGCTCCGGCGTCTCGGCGGCGGTCATCACCCTCGCCCTCGCCCGCCTCGGACGCCCCATGGGTCGCCTCTATGACGGATCATGGACGGAATGGGGCGGTCGTGCGGACCTGCCGGTGGCGACGGGCTGACCCCTGATCTCTTCACCCTTGGTAATTCTCTGCAAGGCCGGGCAACCACTGCCCGGCCTTCTTCGTTGCTGAACATATGCGGGCTTGCTCAGGGGCTTGGCCCATTCAAGCGCAGCCGCGCCTCGACGCCCTCTCTTGCTGCGGGGATGGCGCCTTCACCCAGGCAGCGAAGGGCTGGGGCGTCCCCAGATACGGAGCAGAACCATGTGCGACTACTCACTGGAAATGTACGGGTCACGCCCGGCGCGGGAGTCCGAACGCTATGAAACCGTCCGCTTCCCCTCTGGCAGCATCGGGCTGGCCTAGTCCGGGGATTGCGGCACAGCCGTCTGCGTTCAATATGACACGCGCCTGCGGCTGGAGAACATCCCCCTCCACCTGCAAGCCAGCCTGCGGGTCCTTGCGAGCGAAGAGGTCACATTCGTGCGATTGGATCACGGCGCCTACCGGGATGGCGTCCGGTTCCGGAATGGGAAGGATGTCTCGATCCAGCAACTCAACAGCGGCGTGACGGCAGTGGTTGTGCAAACCAAGGAAATCCCGCAAATTCTGCCGAAGGTGGCGGCGTTCGAGCGGGCCTGACCCGCCCACGACGATCATGATGGCGCTCACAGCCGCGCGCATCCAGCGGGCGGCTGTAGCCTTTTATTTAGGCAAATATTGCACAATAAATAATCAGAAAGCCCAAGATAGCGGCGCGGGTGAGGCGCATTAACAGGCAATTGGGCGGAATTGCGTTAAAATTTGCCTCAATTGAAAGAATCTCCGTGGCGGTTTGGCTCAGTAGATGCTATGAGCCCGCCGTTTCCTGAACTGAGCCGCCCCCTGCGGGGACGGCTTGGCCGGATCTTTTGAGAGAGGCTGCGCCGTGAAAAAGATCGAGGCGATTATCAAGCCGTTCAAACTGGACGAGGTGAAGGAAGCTTTGCAGGAAGCGGGGCTTCAAGGCATCACCGTCACCGAAGCAAAGGGCTTTGGCCGCCAGAAGGGCCATACCGAACTCTACCGGGGCGCCGAATATGTCGTCGATTTTCTCCCCAAGGTGAAAATCGAGGTGGTGCTCACGGACGAGATGGTTGATCGCGCGGTCGAGGCTATCCGCAAGGCCGCCCAGACGGGCCGCATCGGGGACGGCAAGATTTTCGTTTCCAACATCGAAGGCGCGATCCGCATCCGCACCGGAGAAACCGGCACGGACGCGATCTAGCGTCCCGCTCCCGGCCCTTCTCCATCCGTTCAACACACACGATCAACGAGAGGCTTTGACATGAAGACCGCCAAGGATGTCCTGAAGGCGATCAAGGACAATGACGTGAAATACGTCGATCTTCGCTTCACCGATCCGCGTGGCAAGTGGCAGCACGTCACCTTCGACGTTTCACTCGTCGATGAAGAGATGTTCTCCGAAGGCACCATGTTCGATGGCTCTTCCATCGCCGGATGGAAGGCGATCAACGAGTCTGACATGACCCTCATGCCCGACCCGACCTCGGCCTGCATGGACCCCTTCTTCGCGGCGTCCACCATGGTCATCACCTGCGACATTCTCGAGCCCTCGACCGGCGAGCCCTACAGCCGCGATCCCCGCTCGATCGCCAAGAAGGCTGAGGCCTATCTGAAGTCCACCGGCATCGGCGACACCTGCTTCGTCGGCCCCGAGGCCGAGTTCTTCGTGTTCGACGACGTGCGCTTCAAGGCCGACCCCTACAACACCGGCTTCATGCTCGACTCAGCCGAACTGCCGTCCAACATGGACACCCAGTACGAGGGCGGCAATCTGGGCCATCGCGTGCGCACCAAGGGCGGCTATTTCCCGGTTCCCCCGGTCGACTCCGCTCAGGACATGCGCGGTGAGATGCTGGCTTCCATGGCCTCGATGGGCGCCGTGGTCGAGAAGCATCACCACGAAGTCGCCTCCGCCCAGCACGAACTCGGTCTGAAGTTCGGCACGCTGACCACCATGGCCGACCATATGCAGGTCTATAAATACTGCATCCATCAGGTCGCCCAGAGCTATGGCAAGTCCGCCACATTCATGCCCAAGCCCATCTTCGGCGACAATGGTTCTGGCATGCATGTTCACCAGTCCATCTGGAAGGCTGGAAAGCCGATCATGGCTGGCAACAAATATGCCGACCTGTCGCAGGAATGCCTCTACTACATCGGCGGCATCATCAAGCATGCCAAGGCGCTGAACGCCTTCACCAATCCCTCGACCAACTCCTACAAGCGTCTGGTCCCGGGCTATGAAGCCCCGGTGTTGTTGGCCTATTCCGCCCGCAACCGCTCGGCCTCCTGCCGTATTCCGTGGACGAACAACCCGAAGGCCAAGCGCGTCGAGGTTCGCTTCCCCGATCCCACCGCCAACCCCTACCTCGCCTTCGCGGCCATGCTGATGGCCGGCCTCGACGGCATCCAGAACAAGATCGATCCGGGCGCGGCCATGGACAAGGATCTCTATGATCTCCCCCCCAAGGAGCTCAAGAAGATCCCGACCGTTTGCGGCTCCCTGCGCGAGGCGCTTTCGAACCTCGACAAGGATCGCTCGTTCCTCAAGGCTGGCGGCGTGTTCAACGACGACTTCATCGACAGCTTCATCGAGCTGAAGATGCAGGATGTCATGCGGTTCGAAATGACGCCCCATCCCGTCGAGTTCGACATGTACTATTCCTACTGAGCCAGCGTTCCCGAGGCTTTGCGCCTCCTGACGCCTCAGAGACTTTTCAATCCGGGCGCGCAAGCGTCCGGATTTTTCATTGCGCGCCCAAACGTCGTGCAATTGCCCGAAAGATATCCCCTGCAATCTCCCCGCTGATGTCATTATGGGCGGCGGCGCCTATGATCAAAGCTTGACGCAAAGCGCCTTCAAGCCTGACGGTGGAGGGGTATGTTTGATGGGCTTCAGCCTCGCCCTCAACCTGACCAGGGATCGCGCAGTTCATGATCAACGAGCAGGAGATGCAGGCGCCCCCGCTGCTATCGCTGCGCGGGATCGTGAAGCGCTTCGGCGCCTTCACCGCCAATGACGAGATCAGCCTCGACATTCATCAGGGCGAGGCGCACGGGCTCATCGGCGAGAATGGGGCGGGCAAATCCACCCTGGTCAAGATCATCTATGGCCTGCTGGAGCCCACCGCTGGCGTCATCGCCTTTGCAGGCCAGCCTGTGCGCCTGCGCAGCCCGCAGGACGCCCGGGCGCTGGGCGTGGGCATGGTGTTCCAGCATTTCTCCCTCTTCGACAATCTCACCGTCGCAGAGAACATCGCCCTCGTCTTGCCGAAGGGGACGCCGCTCTCGGGCTTGCGGGAAAGCATCCACGCGGTCGCCACCCGCTACAACATGCCGCTGGAGCCCGACCGCGAGGTCTGGACCCTCTCGGCGGGCGAGCGCCAGCGCATCGAGATCGCCCGCTGCCTTCTGCAGGACCCGAAGCTGATCATTCTGGACGAACCCACCTCAGTCCTGACCCCGCAGGAGGCCATGGGCCTTTTCGAGACCCTGGAGCGGTTGAAGGCGGAGGGGCGCGCGCTGCTCTACATCTCCCACAAGCTCGAAGAGGTGCGCCGCCTGTGCGACCGGGCGACCATCCTGCGGCTGGGCAGCAAGGTCGGCGATTGCGATCCGCGCAAGGAGAGCGCCCGCGCCCTCGCCGCCCTGATGGTGGGCGCCGCCATCAGCGACATCGAGGCGCCCGCCGCGCGCCAACATGGGCCGGAGCGGCTCACGCTGAGGGGCCTGAGCGCGCCCTCGCAAGAGATCCATGGCGTCGACCTGAAAGACCTTTCCCTGACCGTGCGCGGCGGCGAGGTGGTGGGGATCGCGGGCGTCGCGGGCAATGGGCAATCCGAGTTCTTCGCGGCCCTTTCGGGGGAAGCCCTCACGCCTGCGGCGGACGCGATCCTGCTGGATGGCGCCCCCGCTGGCGCCAAAGGCGTCAACGAGCGGCGCAGGCTGGGAGCCGCCTTCGTGCCGGAGGAGCGTAACGGCCACGGAGCGGCGGGGGATTTCACCCTCACCGAGAACTTCATCCTGTCGCGCCACGCCACGGGCGGCCTGACCTCGCGGGGCCTCATCCATTTCGAGACGGCCCGCGCCCTCGCCCAAAACGTCATCAAGACCTTCGATGTGCGCAAGGCCGGGCCTGACCCCGCCGCGCGCACGCTCTCGGGCGGCAACCTGCAGAAATTCGTGGTGGGCCGGGAGATCCTCAGCGAGCCAGGCGTGCTCGTCATCAACCAGCCGACCTGGGGCGTCGATGCGGCGGCGGCGGCCACCATCCGGCAGGCCCTGCTGGATCTGGCGGCGCGGGGCGCGGCGGTGCTGCTCATCAGCCAGGATCTGGATGAGCTCTTCGAAATCTGCGACCGCATCGCCGTCATGCGCGAGGGTCGTCTGTCGGCGGCGCTGGAGACAGGCGGCCTCACCCGCGAGGACGTGGGGCTCCTGATGGCGGGCGCTGCGCCCGGAGACAGCGCCCATGCGCATTGATCTGGAACCGCGCCAGGGCAAGAGCCTCGCCCTCGACATCGGCGCCCCTATCGCGGCGCTGGCGGCGGCGATCCTGTTTGGGGGGATCGTCATCTGGCTGATGGGCAAATCGCCTGCGCTGGCCTTCGAGGTCTATTTCATCACGCCGCTGCTGGAGGGCTGGTCCCTGCAGGAACTGGCGGTGAAGGCCTGCCCGCTGGTGCTGATCGCCATCGGCCTGAGCTTCTGCTTTCGCGCCAACCTCTGGAACATCGGCGCGGAGGGGCAATTCATCATGGGCGGGCTGCTGGGCGGCTGGCTCGCCATCCTCACCCATGACGGGGCCTACCAGGGTCTCATGGGCGGCTGGTGGATCCTGCCCGCCATGCTGGTCCTTGGCGCCATTGGCGGGGCGATCTATGGGCTCATTCCGGCTTTCCTGAAGGTGCGGTTCGGCGCCTCGGAAATCCTGACCAGCCTCATGCTGGTTTATGTGGCGGAGCTGGGCCTCGACTGGCTGGTGCGCGGCCCGCTGCGGGATCCCAAGGGCTTCAACTTTCCCCAAAGCGTGACCTTCGACGAGATCGCCCGATTGCCTTTTCTGATGGAGGGCGAGCGGCTGCATGCGGGCGTGCTGCTGGCGCTTCTGGCGGCGCTGGCGGCGGCCTTCATCTTCGCCCGCACGATCCTCGGCTTCGAGGTGCGCCTGATCGGGGAAGCGCCGCGCGCCGCCCGTTTCGCGGGCTTTGACGACCGCAAGCTCACCCTGACCGTTTTCGCGATTTCGGGGGCGCTGGCGGGGCTTGCGGGCATCTGCGAAGTCGCGGGGCAAATCGGGCAACTGACGCCAAAGATTTCGCCGGGCTATGGCTTCACGGCGATCATCGTCGCGTTTCTGGGGCGCCTCTCGCCCATCGGGATCCTGATCGCGGCGCTGGTGCTGGCGCTGACCTATATCGGCGGGGA
>CAMDOY010000162.1 GCA_945903655.1 Rhizobium sp. Q54
GAAGATGATTACAACCCCGACCAGCGCGCCGCCTGGGCCGCTGCCGGCGATGACGTCGCCAAATTCGCCAAGCGTCTTGCGGGCGGCCTGACCATCGTGGTGCTCGCCGATGGCGGTCCCGTGGGTTTCGCCAGCCTCGCGGGCGCCGACAAGCTTGATCTGCTCTATGTGCATCCCGACTATGCCGGGCAGGGGCTTGGGGGCATGCTGGCCGACGCGCTTGAAAAGCTGGCGGGCGCGCGCGGCGCCACCCATCTGATCGCCGACGCCAGCGACAATGCGGTGATCTTCTTCGAGAAGCGCGGCTATGTCGCCCAGTCCCGCAACACCGTGATCACCGGCGACGAATGGCTGGCCAACACCACCATGCGCAAGGCGCTCGCCGCCAACGGAAATACGCCATGAGCGCCCTCAACAAGGTCTCACTGACATGATGCGTGAACGCCTCTATCTCTTCGACACCACCCTGCGTGACGGCGCGCAGACCACGGGCGTCGATTTCTCCCTCGAGGACAAGCGCAAGATCGCGCGGGTGCTCGATGATCTCGGCATCGACTATGTGGAGGGCGGCTATCCCGGCGCCAATCCGCTGGACACCGAATTCTTCCGCAAGAAACCCACGAGCAAGGCCCGTTTCGCGGCCTTCGGCATGACCAAGCGGGCAGGGCGGTCGGCGGCCAATGATCCGGGCGTGGCGGGCCTGCTGGATGCGGATGCGGATGTCATCACCTTCGTCGCCAAGACCTGGGACTATCAGGTGCATGTGGCGCTGGGCTGCACCCTTGAGGAAAACCTCGATGGCATCGCAGATTCCATCAAGCTGGTGCGCCAGCATGGGCGCGAGGCGATCCTTGATTGCGAGCATTTCTTCGATGGCTACAAGGCCAATCCCGACTATGCCCTGCAATGCGCCCAGACCGCCCACGAATCAGGCGCGCGCTGGGTGGTGCTCTGCGACACCAATGGGGGCACTTTGCCCCACGAGATCGAGTGCATCGTGGGCGAGGTCGCCAAGCACGTTCCGGGCTCTCATCTGGGCATCCACGCCCATAACGACACCGAGAACGCGGTCGCCAATTCGCTGGCGGCGGTGCGGGCGGGGGCGCGGCATATTCAGGGCACCTTGAACGGCCTTGGCGAGCGCTGCGGCAACGCCAATCTCATTTCGCTGATCCCCACGCTGCTGCTCAAGAGCGATTATGCCGATCATTTCGAGATTGGCGTGTCTGCGGAGAAGCTCTCCGTCATCACCAAGATCAGCCACACGCTCGACGAATTGCTCAATCAGGCGCCCGACCGCCATGCGCCCTATGTGGGCGCCTCGGCCTTCGCCACCAAGGCGGGCATCCATGCCTCCGCCGTGCTGAAGGATCCGCGCACCTATGAGCATGTGGACCCCGCGCTTGTGGGCAATGTCCGCAAGGTGCTGGTCTCCGATCAGGCGGGCAAGTCGAACATTCTGTCGGAGCTGGAGCGCATCGGCGTCACCGTCGCCAAGGATGATCCGCGCGTCTTGCGCCTGCTCGACGAGGTCAAGGAGAAGGAGGCGCTGGGCTATGCCTATGAGGGCGCCGACGCCTCTTTCGAGCTGCTGGCGCGGCGCATTCTGGGCGAGACGCCCGATTACTTTCAGGTGGAGCGGTTCCGCGTGAATGTGGAGCGCCGCCACAATGCGCTGGGCGAGTTGACCACGGTCTCCGAAGCCATCGTGAAGGTGATTGTCGATGGGGAGGAGTTCATCTCCGCCGCCGAGGGCAATGGCCCCGTCAATGCGCTGGATCTGGCCCTGCGCAAGGATCTCGGCAAATACCAGCGGCATATCGCTGAATTGGAGCTGCTGGACTATCGCGTGCGCGTTTTCCAGGGAGGCACGGACGCGGTCACGCGGGTGCTGATCGAATTTGGCGATGAGACCGGGGCGCGTTGGTCGACGGTGGGCGTATCGGCCAACATCATCGACGCCTCGTTCCAGGCGCTGACGGATGCGATCATCTATAAATTGTTCAAAGCCGGGGCGTGAACGAGGCGCCAGATCTTCATTTTATTTTTGGCGCCTCGCTCCGCGACCGATCGCCTTATTCCACGAGGGTGAGGCGCTTGTCCTTGCACAGGTTGACGCCAGCGACCTCAAGCACGGACTCATCGTCGAAAAAGCCTGAGACATCAAAGACGCAGCCCGATTTGGCGGGCAGCTTGGCGGTCAGTTTGGCGCCGGGGCCAAGGTCCTTCGCCAGAACGATTTCTTCCGCCCCCTTGGCCTTTGACTTGAGCGTGAGCTCCATTAGGGTCGCCTCGCGGCGGTTGTCCACCAGCACATCGGCGACGGCGGGCTTTGCCGCGGGCTTGGCTTTGGCGGGAGCGGCCTGCTGGGCGGACGCCGCCATGGCTCCACACAAGACTGTCGCCGCGATGGCGATGATACGCACTACTTTCATGTTGGCCTCCTTTAACTCTTTCTTAACCTAAGATGATCTGCGGCCAAGATGCAAACCCGCCTTTGGCTTTCTCACAGGCGATTGTCCAGCGGTGGGGCTTCGGCGCCCTCGCGAGCGGCGATTTCTGTCGCTTTTTTGAGCATTGGAACAATGTCTTCGATCTTTTCGCTGACGAGATAGCGCACCTCGGTGTCCTGCCGGATGAAGCCATTTTCGCGCATATGGGCCAAGAGGGAGAGCAGGGGCCGCCAGAACCCGCCCACATCCGCCATGAGCACGGGCTTGCGGTGGCGCCCCAGCTGCACCCAGGTCAATTGCTCCACCAGTTCCTCAAGGGTGCCGACCCCGCCGGGCAGGGCCACGAAGGCGTCCGCGCGCTCGAACATCAGGCGTTTGCGGGTATGCATGTCCGGCACGATGATGAGGTCCTGGGCCTCGCGCAGCATGAGTTCCCGCTTTTCCAGAAAATCCGGAATGATTCCCGTGACGCGCCCGCCCGTCTCGAGCACCGTGCGGGCGACGACGCCCATGAGCCCATTGTTGCCGCCGCCATAGACAAGGCCGAGGTCGGCTGCGACGAGGGCGAGGCCGAGGACTTTGGCGGCTTCGGCGAAGACGGGATCGTCTCCTGAGGCGGAACCGCAGTAAACACAGACATTGCGCAAAAGGGCTTTGGTCATGAAGTTGTCCTGTTTCATCTCTAGCTTGGCGGTCAGCCCAAGGTGGCGCTTCGGATCGTTTCCGTCTAGATTACCATAGGGCTTTTGAAAGGCGCGACGGAATGTCAGGTGCGCGGGTCTTTATGATGGTGATCGCCGCCGCTGGCGTGGTTGCGGTGGGCGTCGTGGGCTGGCGTGCCGTGCAGTCGCCCCCGGTCGAGCTGCGCGTGGCGCCGCCCCCGGCCCCTGTCGCCACCAGCCCGGTCCCATCCCCTGCGCCCGCCGTGGTCGCCCAACAGCCTGCAGCCCCGCAGCCTGCGCCATTGGCGCAGGCGCCAGAGGCGCCGGTCCCGCCCGTTCTGGCGCCCTCCGTCATCCAGCCGCCGCCTGCCGACCCGCCATCGACCGCGCCCGTTGCCCCCAGCCTCGATGTGGTGCGGGTGGAGACCAGCGGCGACATGGTCATCGCGGGCCGCTCCGCGCCCAAGGTGCGGGTGACCCTGAGCGAAGGCAATCGCCTTCTGGCCGAGGGGGACACGGACACGCTCGGGCATTTCGTGCTGATCCCGCCCGCCTTGAGCCAGGGCGATCATCTGCTTGATCTGCGCAGCGGCGCAGGCGCCCAGCAGGCGCAGGCTACCCTGGCGATCTCGGTGCCCGCCAAGCCCTCCGAGAAGGCCCTCGCCGCCGTGATCGAGGCGGACAAGCCGACCCGCGTGCCTGGCGAAGGCCGCGCCGCGCCCCCCCGGCCTGAGCCGGGAAGCGTGGCTGTGCGTACGGTCGAGGCCGGGGAGGACAGCGCCTTTTTCGCCTCCGGCATGGGCCCGGCGGGCGCCACGGTGCGCCTCTACCTGAATGATTCCTTTGTGGCGGATGTGACCACCGCCGCCGATGGATCCTGGGGTCTGCGGGTGGAGCGGGGCATGTCGCCCGGCCATTACGATGTGCGGGCCGATCTTGTGGAAGAGGGCGGCAGGGTCACCGCCCGCGCCCAGGTTCCCTTTGATTATCCACAGCAATTGCAGGCGGTGAAACCCGTGGTTGCGGTGGCGCCCACCGCGCCCCAGGCGCCGCCCGCCACGCCGCAAGCCCCGCCCGCCGCCCCACAGGCGACAGCTGCTTCGCAAGTCTCCGCCACCCTTCAGGTTTCGGCTGCGGTCACGGCCCCTGGGCCCGCCGTCGGTCTGGCGGTAGTGCCGGAGCTTCAGTCCATCACCGTGGTGCGTGGGGACAGCCTCTGGCGCATAAGCCGCCGGATTCTGGGTCAGGGTCAGCGCTATACCCAGATCTACGAGGCCAATCCGAAGCAGATCCGGGACCCCAACCGCATCTTCCCGGGCCAGGTGCTGGTGGCGCCCCGGTCCCTTACCCCCTAGGCCCCCACAGGATCCTTGCTTTGCGAGGGTGCGTTTTCCCGCGTGAGGGCTTATATCAACGAGTCTGTGCAGATTCACGCCCGCTCGCCGAAAGCCCTCATGACGGATCATTCGCACCCACACGCCAGCACCAAGCCCAACCCCGCGAAGCCGAAGACGGAAACCTCGCTCGTGCGGACGGTGGTGAATCTGTGGCCCTATGTATGGCCCAAGGATCGTCCGGATCTGCATCTGCGGGCAGGCGGCGCGCTGGCTCTGTTGTTCATCGCGAAATTTGTCACCATCGCCGTGCCCTTCTCCTTCAAATGGGCCACAGACGCGCTGACCGAAAAGGGCATTGACCAGCCCGAACTGACCACGATCCTGGCTGGCCCCATCGCGCTGACGATCCTCTATGGCGTCTTGCGCGCCTTCATGCAGCTCTTCACCCAGGGGCGCGACGCGCTCTTCGCCGCCGTCTCCATGAACGCCGTGCGGCGGCTGGCGGACGAGGTCTTCATTCATCTGCATCGCCTGTCCCTGCGCTTCCATCTGGAGCGCAAGACCGGCGGCCTGACGCGCGTGCTGGAGCGCGGGCGCACCGCCATCGAGCAGATCGTGCGCCTGAGCATGCTCACCGGCATTCCCACGGTGGTGGAGTTCACGCTGATTCTGGGCGTGATGTTCTACCAGTTCGACTGGCGCTATTCGCTCGTCACCACCATCATGATCATCTGCTATCTCTGGTTCACCACCACGGCGACCAACTGGCGCATGGCGATCCGCCGCTCCATGAATGAGAGCGACACCGACGCCAACACCAAGGCCATCGACAGCCTGCTGAACTACGAGACCGTGAAATATTTCGGCGCCGAGGACCGCGAGGCCCAGCGTTACGACAAGGCCATGGCCCGCTACGAGAAGCTCTCCGTCAACAGCTATATCTCGCTGGCGGTGCTCAACTCCGGGCAGGGGGTCATCTTCACCATCGGCCTGACCATCGTCATGGTGATGTGCATTTCTGGCATTCGCGACGGCTCCAACACCATCGGCGATTTCGTGCTCATCAACGCCATGATGATCCAGCTCTATCAGCCCCTGAATTTCATGGGCATGCTGTATCGCGAGGTGAAGCAGGCGGTCATCGACATCGAGACCATGTTCCAGCTTCTCAACGAGCATCCGGAGATCAAGGACAAGCCCGGCGCCAAGCCGCTCGCGGTGAGCGCGGGGACCGTGCGCTTCGAGGATGTGCATTTCTCCTATGATCCCGCCCGCCAGATTCTCAAGGGCGTCAGCTTCGAGGTGCCCGCAGGCCAGACCATCGCCATCGTCGGGCCTTCGGGGGCGGGTAAGTCCACCATCTCGCGCCTTCTCTTCCGCTTCTACGAGCCGCAGAAGGGCCGCATCACCATTGATGGGCAGGACATCTCCGACATCCAGCAGCGCAGCCTGCGCGACGTGATCGGCATGGTGCCGCAAGACACCGTGCTGTTCAACGACACCATCGCCTATAATATCCGCTATGGCCGCTGGGAGGCCACCGAGGCGGAGGTCGAGGAGGCTGCGGCGCTGGCGCAGATCGACAATTTCATCCGCACCGTCCCCGGCGGCTATGGCGCGCAGGTCGGCGAGCGCGGCTTGAAGCTTTCGGGCGGCGAAAAACAGCGCGTCGCCATCGCCCGCACCATTCTCAAGGGCCCGCCGATTCTGGTGCTGGACGAGGCCACCTCAGCGCTCGACAGTTTCACTGAGCGGGAAATCCAGATCGCGCTCGACGGAGTCTCGCGCGGGCGCACCACGCTGGTCATCGCGCACCGTCTCTCCACCGTGGTCAACGCCGACGAGATCATCGTGCTCGATCAGGGCGTGATCGTGGAGCGGGGCCGCCATGAGGACCTGTTGGCCAGAAGCGGCGTCTACGCCGCCATGTGGAACCGCCAGCGCGAGGTCGACGCCGCCCAGGAGGCGATCCGTCGCGCCGCTGAGGAAGAGCCCTCGAGCGTCAAGGTGAATATCGCGGTCTGACCCCGCAGGGGCCGCAGGCTGCGCTTGACACGGCCTTGTGCTATGGAACGTCGTGACTTTTCGCCAGTGAGATGGCAGATACCCCGTAGATGAAGCAGAGGCTCCCTGATGTCCGTTCTCAGTTCCATAAGCAAGCAGGTCGTGCCGATCCATCCCGCAGGCTATCCATTCGTCGCCGCCTTCGCTGTGGCGTCGTTGGCTCTGCACTATTGGGTCTGGTCTCCGCTGGGCTGGATCGGGGCCCTCCTGACGGTCTGGTGCGCCTATTTCTTTCGTGATCCCCCGCGCGTGACGCCATTGCGCGAGGGGCTCGTGGTCTCGCCCGCCGATGGCTATGTCTGCTCGGTCGGTCGCTTCGTGCCCCCGCCGGAGCTGGAGCTGGGCGACGAACCCATGCAGCGCGTTTCGGTCTTCATGTCCGTGTTCGATTGCCATGTGAACCGCGCCCCCGTTAGCGGCCGCATCACCCGCATCGCCTACAAGCCCGGCATTTTCGTCAACGCCGATCTGGACAAGGCGAGCGAGGACAACGAGCGCAATGGCTTCGTCTTCGATACGCCCGACGGGCGGTTCGGCGCCGTGCAGATCGCGGGGCTCATCGCCCGGCGCATCATCAGCTTCTCCCGCGAGGGTGAGAATGTGAGCGTGGGCGACCGCATCGGTCTGATCCGCTTTGGTTCGCGTGTGGACGTCTACATGCCCGACTCCGCCGTCCCGCTGGTGGGGCTGGGGTCAAAGGCCATCGCGGGCGAAACCATTCTTGCGGACACCCGTATGAATGAGAACGATCGCAGCTACAAGCTGGGCTGAGCGGATCACGATCGTGTGGCAGGGAGAGTTGGCGTGAAGCAAGACGGCGGATCGCATGTGAGTGAGCGCACCATCCCCCGCCGCAATCGTTTGCGGCGCTTTCAGCGCATTCCCATGCGCTTCGTGCTCCCCAACCTCGTCACTCTGCTGGCGATCTGCCTTGGCCTCACGGGCGTGCGCTTCGCCATCGAGGGGCATTTCGACATGGCGGTCTACGCCATCATCGTGGCAGCCATTCTGGATGGACTCGATGGGCGCATCGCGCGGGCCTTGAAGGGCACGAGCCGTTTTGGCGCCGAACTCGATTCCCTTGCGGATTTCGTCGATTTTGGCGTGGCGCCCGCTCTGGTGCTCTATTTCTGGGCCTTGCACGAACATCGCAGCATCGGCTGGTTCGCCGCGCTCATCTTCGCCATAGCGGGCGCGCTGCGACTGGCGCGTTTCAATGTGATGATCGACGATCCCAACAAGCCCGCCTGGTCCGGCCATTTCTT
>CAMDOY010000163.1 GCA_945903655.1 Rhizobium sp. Q54
TTGGTTGTGTTTGTGTTCACAACCCAGCTTGACCGAGCGAACCGTCGATGACCACCGACAGCTGCCCGCTCGCTACGGCGCTATGGGGAGCGCGCTTCGCGGGCGTCTGGCTGCCGTCCTGCTGCTACACCACGTGGGGGGACACGACCACCGGCGAAGTAACCTTCAAGAGCGGCCCTGACTTCGAGAGGCCGGCGGATGCTACCCCCGACAACACATACGAGATTGTCGTAACCGCATCCGATCGGACCAATAGCGTCAACAAGAACGTCAGCATCAAAGTTTTGAATGTGGAAGAGGCGCCGGTTTTCACCTCAAGGACGACCGGATTCACCAATGAAAACAGGAGCATGGAAGTATATAAAGCAGGCGCGTTCGATCCAGAGGGCGGCGCAGTCACCTTATCCATCACGGGCGGGGTGGACGCCCGCTTTTTACAAATCACGAACCCTGCGGACGGCGTCGTCACCTTCAAGATCCCCCCTGACTTCGAGACGCCGAGAGATGACGACGGGGACAACGTCTACCAGTTTACCGTGACGGCGTCCGACGGCCGAAACACCACCAGCCTTGACGTCGCCATCAGCGTCTACGATCTCGTTGAGACCCTGCCGTCGTTCACCTCGGGCAGCACAGCATTCACGAACGAAAACACCCTGACATCCGTCTATAAAGTCACCGGGTCAAAAGCTGACAGCGGCGGGAGCCTCACCTATTCCATCTCAGGTGGGGTCGACGCTGGTCTGTTCAACATTGACAGCGAGACCGGAGACGTCACCTTCAAAAACGCGCCGAACTACGAGGCGCCAATGGATAAGGACAAGAACAACGCTTACACCTTTACCGTGATGGTGACCGACGGGCTCAAAAGCACCACCAAGAACGTCACCATCACTGTGAATGACGTCCCTGACGCCAACAAACCGCCAAGTGACTTCAACGGCGACGGCAAGAGCGACATCCTCCTGCAGGATGGAGGCAACGGTGATTGTTTTGTCTGGCAGATGAACGGACTGCAACTCCTCAGCGACAAAAGCTTCGGTTACGTGGGCTGGACGCCGCCCAACAAGAATTGGCATGCGGTGGGGACGGGCGATTTCGATGGCGATGGCAAGAGCGACATTCTCCTGCAGGATGGCGCCACCAATGACTGCTTAATCTGGGGAATGAATGGCCTGAAGCTCAACAAGGACGGCTATGTGGTCGGGAAAACCGACGCCGGTCATGGGGCGGTGGTGAAAGCCACCGGCGACTTCGACGGGGACGGCAAGAGCGACATTCTCCTGCAGGACGCCAATGGAGACTGTTACGTCTGGCTTATGAATGGCCTGAACGCCACAGCCAGCGCCAAGGTTGGCTGGACGCCTCCGAACAATGGTTGGACGGTGGCGGGCACAGGCGATTTCAATGGCGACGGCAAGAGCGACATTCTCCTGCGGGATGGGTCCAACGGCGACTGCTTCGTCTGGGAGATGGATGGTCTCAACCTCCTCAGCGACAAAAGCCACGGCTATGTCGGCTGGAAACCGCCAAACACGAATTGGACGGTAGCGGGCGTCGGCGATTTCAACGGCGACGGCAAGAGCGACATTCTCCTGCGGGATGGGTCCAACGGCGACTGCTTCGTCTGGGAAATGAACGGCCTCAAGCTCCTCAGCGACAAAAGCTACGGTTATGTCGGCTGGACGCCGCCAAACGCCCAGTGGACGGTGGCGGGCGTCGCCGATTTCAACGGCGATGGCAAGAGCGACATTCTGCTGCGGGATGGCGCCAACGGGAACTGCTTCGTCTGGGAAATGGATGGCCTCAAGCTCCTCAGCGACAACAGCTTCGGCTATGTCGGCTGGATGCCGCCCAACGCTGATTGGCACGCGATGGCGTGAGCCTAGGCTAGACCAATGATCAAAAAAACCCTCCCCGCGCATCGCGGGAAGGGGAGCATTCAACTTGGCGCGCGCAGGTCACTTCGCCAGCGGATCAGGCCGCATCTGGAAGTGCGCCGCCAGGGGCTTGCTGCCCTTGCCCCCTTCGATATGCCAGGGCACCCGGTCGCCATTGGCGGCCCAGACGCCCCTGCCCTTCCAGCCGGCCTTGGGATCGTCGATGCGCCCATCAAAGCCCTTGGCGTAGAAGCCCAGGGGATAGGGCACGCGCAGGGAGACCATCTTGCCGTCCTTGCCTAGCGCCACCAGCCCATCCATCAGGTTGGCGGTGGACATGGGCACATCCTCGCCCATCCCGAAGGTGTTGTGCTGATCGACCCAGGAGTAATAGCTGGATTCCGCGCTGTTCTCGCCAATGTCCTTAAAGCCGGGGCCGGGATACTGGTGGAAGGTCCAGCCCTCCGGACAATGATTGCCGGTCGCCTTGGGACCGTTGAGCGGGCCCTTGCACTTGCGACGATCAAAGGCGCCCATATGGCCGCTGGCGAGGGAGGTCCAGACAACCCCCTGCTTGTCGATATCGCCCCCACGCGGGCCAAAGCCCGGCAGCGGCACATTGTAGATTTCGCTGATGGCGGTGTTGGTGGGGTCGGACCCCGGCATGACGCGCAGCACGGCGCCGGGGAACCCGCGGATGGTGCCCCAGACAGACCCATCCACCGGGCTCGGCATCACCGCATAAAAGCTGCCGTTGACGCGCTTGTCCTTGCCTTCGACCACGGGCTGGTTCGGCTCCACATATTCGCCGCGCTTGCCGTCGCCGCTGGTGTCGAGCACGAAGGGCGTCCAGCCCTGGGCGCGCTTGATGTCGCCGGTTTCATCGAGCAGTTTCGTGTTGATCCAGCCCGCCACATTGGCCGCGCCTGAGGTCCAGAGCGTGTCGTTGACGTCATAGCCGAACTGCAGATGATGGGAGCCGAAGCAGGTCTGATAGGCCTCGTATTTCTTCGTCGCGGGATCATACATGGTCACGCGGCGATTGGTGCGCTCCAGCGGAAAGACCTTGGCGGAGGGATGATCGCCGCCCTTCTTGCACCAGTCCGGATTGTCAGGAACATGGCCGGTCGCGGCGAGCCAGACGCGGCCCTTGCTGTCAAACATGGAATTATGGTTGTTCGCCTTGCTGTCCCAGATATTCTCCTCGCCCCAATAGGGCGAAGGGGCCAGGATTTGAACCGCGCCGGCATTGCCAGGTCCAAGGGCCAGCGGCATGTCGGCTGTCACCGGCAGCCTGAAACTGGTGGCCACGTTTTTCACGGGGTCGAGGATCGGCATGTCATTGCAGGCATGCTCGCATTGCCCGTAGAGCGGACCATAGGCGTTCACGGTGGGATTGCGCCGGTCGCTGGCGATGAGATCATGCAGATATTGCTTCTCGTTGTGCCAGTCGCGCAGGGTCACGACGATGTTGCGCTCGGCGCCCTGGGGGCGCGTGGGCTTGGCGTGGGGCAACTCGCCATTGGCGACGCGCTGGGTCCAGTCGCCCAGATATTTCAACGGCACGGAATTGAGCTCGCCCGCGATCAGATTGACCATGCTCTCACCCGACTGGCCGGACTGGATGCGCCGCATCCAGGCGTCTTCGTGATTGGCGAATTCGCCGAGCGCCTTGGGGATGGTGCGCGTGGAAAGCTGACCCAACTGATGACAACCCACGCAGCCATTGCTTTTGAGAATGTTGAGATAGCTCTGCTGGGTATGGTTCTTGGGAATATCCCCATTGCCGCCGAACTGATTGGCCTCCGGGATCTTCATCATGGAGTACCAATAAATCGCCGGGTAATATTTGGCGGCGTCCGCCTCGCTCGGCGCGATGACAGCCGTATGATTGATGATCTTGCCCGGCTCGCTCTTCACCTTGGCGGAATCGACGAGGCCATAGCCGCGCACCCACACGTCATAATTGGCCTTGGGCAGGTCGGGGATGACGTAACGGCCCTGATCGTCGGTCACCACGCTGCGGATGAAGCGCACGCCCAGCTCGCGGGTCTCGGCGATGACCCAGACGCCAGCCTCCGGCCCCTTGGTGCTGGTGACGAAGCCGCCGATGTCGTCATTGTCGATGGCGGGCGCCTGCTGGGCCTGCGCTGACAGCGGCATGGCCCACAACAGAGCGGCTGCGGAAATGGACGTCGCCAGACGGCGAAACGCAGTAGATCGGATCATGAAGCCCCTCCCGGATCAGGCCTTTTAGAGACAGGCCTTGAGAGGCGGATGCTACACGATGGGCGATTGGCGCCAAGGGGGAAATGGCGGGAAAAGCGCCCGGTCCGTTCAGATCTGCGACCGCCGGAGCCGTCACCAGCCATCGAAAACCGCGCGTCACTATGGCTTGAGACGGACGGCTATCACGCCGTCACGACTACCTCGGTCCACGCGCCAACCGACAATCGGGATGGGCGTCAGGCGCCCATCCCTTTCGCGCGCCTGCGGTTACATGCTCACCCCAAGCCGCCGCACCACCCAGGGCAGCACGACGGTTTCGAAGATCTTCTGATCGGTAAGCTGCGCCGTTCGCCCCATATGGCCGCCCTGCGGATTGACCCAGGCTTCCTTGGGATCGCCGTTGTTCAGCAGCAACTGAAGATCATCAATGGGCACCTGGGTGTCGTTGCGGCCATTGACGAGCAACATGGGGGCCGAGGGCTTTTCGAGGAACCCGCGATCTTTCAGGGACATCTTGGGTCCATAGGTCAGGAAATCATCCAGCGTCTTCACGCCATAGACGGCAGAGCGCGCCTCAAAGAGGCCGAAGAGATATTCGCGGGTGCCCAGCGCCTTCCTCTGCCAGTCCGGCTGGAAGTAATTGTGCACCGGGCCACCCTGCACCACCGCGCCCAGCAGGCGGTCCTTCTCGCTATAGGCCAGATGCGCGGACCAGTGCCCACCCCAGCTGCCGCCGGTGACGACCACGCGCTTGGCGTCGATGTCGTCGCGCTTGGCGAGCGCGTCCAGCACCACCGAATAGACCTTGTCGGCGCCCGGCTCGATCTTGATACGCGTCTGCCCCGTGCCGGGCATGTCGAAGGCGACAAAGGCCACGCCCTTCGCGATGTAGGCGGCGTTGCGGATCGAGCCATCCTCCTTGCGCCCATCAAGCCCGCCGATGGTCATGACCACGGGCGGCTTGGCGACGCCCTTGGGCTTGCGCAGATAGCCGGTGATCTCGGTTCCGTTGTAGTCGAATTTGACCGCCTCGATGGGCGGATCGACCATGCGGCTATAGCCTGCGAAAGCGTCGATCGCCTTCTTGTAGGCCTGGGCGGTGCCGGGCGAATCCTCAAGGGGGAAGCGCGCGAACATGTACCATTGCATGGCCTTGTCATAGGTATGGGCGGCCTCGGCCTTGTTGGTGGCCTCGATGGATTTCGCCTTGGCCATGTGCCGGTCGCCGATGGCGCCCCAGACAGCGGCCCAGTGATCGCGGTCCTGGCTGGTCAGATTGGCGAGGGCTTCGCGCACTTCGGCGGCGTCCAGGTGCGCGACCGGATAGGCCTTGCGGTCGGCGCGCACTTGGATTTCGGCCTTCAGTTCCTCCAGCGTGCGCGGCGTCGCCAACTGCGCGAAGGCGGCGGTGGATGCGAGCAAGGCGGCGGCGAGCGCGCCGCAGACGGCGTTCCTGCGGGTGATCTTCATGGTATCCTCCCTCTCTTCGTTCAGTCTTTACGGCCTGCGGTATGTTCGCTGCGGGCGTAGTCGGCGCTCTTCACATCCACGCGCGCATCGATGAGATAGGGACGCCCGGCGAGAAAGGCCTTCTCGGCGCGCAGCAGGGCCTTGGCGAAGTCCTTCGAGGTCTCCACAGGCCCTTCCCCATCAAGCCCCTGCGCCTTGGCGATGGCGAGCAGATCAATCGGCGGATCGGCCATTTCCTGGCCGATATATTTGTTCTCGACCGGCCTGCCGCGCACCACCGCCATGCGCTCCTGATGGGCGACGTCGTTGTAATAGGAGCGGTTGTTGGCGACCACGATGATCATGGGGATCTCCATATGGGCCGCCGTCCAATAGGCGTTGCAACCCATGAGGAAATCGCCATCGCCGATGACCGAGATCACAATCCGCCCGGAGCCCTTGAGCGCCAGCGCCGTGCCGATGCCATTGCCCGGCCCCGCGCCCACGCCGCCGCCGGAGTCAAAGCCCACATAGTCGAGTGGATGCTTGAAGTTCACGGTGTCGGCGGGCCAGCCCAGGGAATAGTTGGCGATGGTGACTTCGCGGGTGTCCGTGAACTCGCGCAGCACCAGCGCCAGATCCCGCAGCACCATCATCCCCTTGGCGCGCGGCGGCTCCAGCTTCTTCGCCTTGCGCGCAGGCCACTTCGCGGGCGCTGGCTTGTCGCCGCGCAGGCGGCGCACGGCGGGGAGCAGTTCCTTCACCAGCGCGTCAGGCGAGCTGACGATGGGCAAGTCTGCGGCGGGCAGGCCGTAGTAGTCCATGCTCCAGCCATTGTGCAGATAGCGGTCAAGCGAGCAGTGGATGATCTTGGCGTCGATGGGGTCATCCTTGCCGAGGGTCTGGAGATACTGGCCCTTGAGGTCGATCCAGTCGAGGGCGAGCACCACATCGGCCTCCTTCAGGATCGCCGTGATCTCGCCGGAGGGGCGGAAGCGCGGCTCCACGGGATGGAGCGGATGGTCCGTGGGGAACGAGGCCGCTGTCTTCATGTCCGTCAGCACGACGGCGCCCAGCGCCTCGGCCAGCTCGATGCGCGCCTGCCAGTCGTCCATGCTGCGGGACACGCGGCCCATGAGGATGACGGGCTTCTTCGCCTTGACCAGCCAGCTCGCAGCCTCCTCCACCGCCTCAGGTGCGGGGGCTGGCGGCAGGCCGGGGGCGAAGCGGGTCACATCGGGGAATTTGATCTCCTTCGTGAGCTCTTCCTCCTGCAAGGCGACGTCGAGGCACACATAGGTCGGCCCATAGGGCTGGGTGCTGGCGATCTGATGGGCGCGCAGCATGGATTCAATGGCGGCGGGCACCGAGCGGGGCTCGTCGTCCCACTTGGAATAGTTGCGGATGAGCGCGCCCTGATCCTTCGCGGTGTGGATCCAGTCGATCCAGGGACGGCGGATATCCGCATCCCCCGGCCCCGTGGCGCCCAGGATCACCACCGGCAGGCGCGCGCACCAGATGTTGAAAATGGCCATGGTGGCGTGCATCAGGCCCACGCCGGAATGCACCGCCACCGCCATGGGCTTCTCAGTCACCTTGGCGTAGCCATGGGCGATGGCGACCGTGTGCTCCTCATGCAGGCACACGAGCATCTTGGGGTCCCGGTTGCCCAGATAGTTGACGAGACTGTCATGCAGCCCGCGATAGCTGGAGCCCGGCACAAGCGCGATATAGCGCAGATCAAGCTGCCGCAGCATCTCCGCCACTGCATCCGACCCCCAACCAAGCCGCGCATTGGAGGGGCGGACCAGCAGGTCCTTGTCCTCGAAGGCCGCTGTCGCGATCTTCAATCCAGATTTACCCTTTGCGGGCTTTTTCGCACGAGAGATTTTGCTTGCCGCCTTGGCCATTCGAGCGTTTCCCTTAATATGTTCGCTTTGTGGCCAGACTAGAACAGACTCGCGCCCGCGTCGATTCCCCGACTGCGGGCGCGGCTCTCCGGGAGAGCGCCATTACATGTGATGAGCGGGTCGGAATGACTGCGACGGAAAGTGGGGGTTGAAGAAAACGCCCGAAGCAAGGCTGAGCGTCGCTCGCCCAACCAGCATGAGACTTGGAGACGGAACCCGTGATGTGATTGGTGATCGCGCTGGGACTCGAACCCAGGACCTACAGATTAAAAGTCCGTTGCTCTACCAACTG
>CAMDOY010000164.1 GCA_945903655.1 Rhizobium sp. Q54
CGTTACGCGCGCACCGATGGCGTGGTGGCCGAACATCGCGCGCTGGCGCGCATCTTTCTTCTGCCCGGCGGTTTTCGCCTACTGGTCGGGCGTGACCTCGAAGACCGCGAAGCGCTGCGCGGCATGATGTTGCGGGCGCTGCTGACCTCCCTTGGCTGGCTCGTTTTGATTGGGGCGGCGGGCGGCATTTTCGTCGCCATGCGCGTGCTGCGCCGGGTGGACGCCATGAGCGCTTCGGCCCAGACCATCATGAGCGGTGATCTCTCGCAACGCCTGCCGCGCACGGGCAGTGGCGACGAACTCGACCGCCTCGCCACAAGCCTCAACGCCATGCTGGAGCGCATCGGCGAATTGATGAAGGGATTGCAAGAGGTCTCCGACAATATCGCGCACGATCTCAAGACGCCGCTGACGCGCTTGCGCAATGGCGTCGATGAAGCCTTGCGTACGGCGCAATCGCCCGACGATTATCGCGCCTGCCTTGAGAAGGTGGTGGAGGAATCCGAAGGGCTGATCCGCGTCTTCAATGCGCTGTTGATGATCGCGCGACTTGAATCGGGCGCGGCGCAGGAGGCCATGCAGCACTTCGATGTGGCCGCCGTCGCCCGCGATGTGGCCGAACTTTATGATGCGGTGGCCGAAGAGCAGGGCGTGATGCTGACGCTGGATGCGGATGGCCCGCTGATGATGCGCGGCGGGCGCGAATTGATCGGCCAGGCCCTCGCCAATCTCGTGGATAACGCCATCAAATATGGTCTGCCCCGGGAAGACAGCGCGCAGCCTGTCGTGAACATCTCGGCGCGGCGCATAGGGGGCCGCATCGAAATCACCGTCGCTGACCGGGGGCTGGGCGTTGCGGCGCAGGATCGCGCGCGCGTGCTGGAACGCTTCGTGCGGATTGAAGGTTCACGCTCACGCCCTGGCTCGGGGCTGGGCTTGTCGCTTGTGTCGGCGGTCGCCAGGTTGCACCATGGCGCCTTGCGGCTGGATGATAACGAACCGGGTTTGCGCGTGACGATGGAGATGCCGGTGGAAGAGAGCATGAAGCGATGACAGGAGACGCAGGAACGCTCGCAGCACGGCTTTGCAAGGCGGCGAAGCCTGCGGATTTGCGCGCGGCGCGCGCCGGTCTCGCAGACCTGCTGGAGAATGAGGGTGGCCTCGCAGCTCTGGCGCAGCAGCCTGCGGTGCGTGATGTATTGCTGGGGATCGCCGATCAATCCACATTTCTGTGGCGGCTCATGCGCCGAGACCCTGCGCGGCTGACGGGCTTTCTGGAACAGACGCCCGAGGACGCCTTTCAACAAATCCTCATGGGTATCCGCAGGGATTGCGACGTCGCCGACAGCGAAGAGCAGGTGATGCGCTGTTTGCGCATGGCCAAGCAGTCTGCGGCTTTATTGATCGCTTTGGCTGATCTTGGCGGGGTGTGGGATGTCGTCACCGTCACGCGGGCCTTGTCGCAATTCGCCGACGCCGCCGTCTCCGGCGCCCTGCGCTATCTGCTGCGGGCCGCCGCCAACGAGGGCAAGCTGGTTTTGCCCGATGCGCAAGACCCCGAAACCGGTTGCGGCGTCGTGGTGCTCGCCATGGGCAAGCATGGCGCCTGTGAGCTCAACTATTCCAGCGATATCGATCTGATCGTTTTCTTCGATCCGGAAACCTCCGCCGTGCCCCAGGGGCAGGAGCCTTCGCTCCTCTTCGTGCGCATGACCCGCGCGCTCGCCAAGATCCTGCAGGAGCGCACCGGCGATGGTTATGTGCTGCGCGTCGATTTGCGCTTGCGCCCTGATCCCGGCTCCACTGCGGTGGCGATTTCACTGCCCGCCGCCTTTTCCTATTATGAAATGCTCGGCCAGAACTGGGAGCGCGCGGCGCTCATCAAGGCGCGGCCTGTTGCGGGCGACAAGCCTCTGGGCGCCGCCTTTCTTGAGGAGCTGGCGCCTTTTATCTGGCGTCGATATTTCGACTATGCGGCCATCGCCGACATTCACGCCATGAAGCGGCAGATCCATGCGGTGCGCGGCCATGCTGAGGTTGCTGTTGCTGGCCATGATGTGAAGCTGGGACGGGGCGGCATTCGCGAAGTCGAGTTCTTCGTGCAGACCCAGCAGCTCATCTTCGGCGGTCGGCGCCTGAAACTGCGCGGCGCGCGCACCCTCGACATGCTCGGCGCCCTGCAGGCCGATGGATGGGTGACGCAGGAGGCGGTGGATGACCTCAGCGCCGCCTATAAATTTCTGCGCGCCATCGAACATCGCCTGCAGATGATCGCGGACGAGCAGACCCAGCGTCTGCCCACCGATCCGCAGGCATTGAAGAGCTTTGCAAGATTTTGCGGCTATGCGCATTTGGCCTCTTTCGAGAAGGCGCTCACCCATAATCTCAGACTGGTTGAACGCCATTACGCGCGCCTCTTCGAACATGCGCCTGGCCTTGATGCGGGCGCGGGAAGCCTTGTCTTCACCGGCGTCACCGATGATCCCGAGACCCTGAAAACCCTGGCGAGCCTTGGCTTTCAGGACCCCGCACGCGCCGCTGAAACCATTCGCGGTTGGCATTTTGGCCGCAGGCCCGCCGTGCAGAGTCCGCGTGCGCGCGAGGTTCTGACCGAGCTTGTGCCGGCCTTGCTCGACAGCTTTTCGGGCAGCGGCGACGCCGACGCGGCGCTTGACGCCTTTGACGCCGCGTTGATGCGCATGCCCGCTGCGGTCGAATTGTTTTCCATCCTGCGCGCCAATGACAGCGTGCGCGATCTCTTTGGCGACATTCTGGGCGGCGCGCCCAGGCTCGCGCGCACGGTCGCCATGCGACCCCATGTGCTCGACGCCGCCATCGATCCCGCTCTCTTGCAGGCCCCCGCTGACGAAACGGCTTATGACGCCCGCGCTGGCGCCTTGCTGAAATCTTTGCACAGCACCGAGGAGTTTCTCGATGGCGTGCGCGATCTGGCGCAAGAAGAAATGTTCCTGATTGGCGTGCGCACGCTCTCCCATATCCTTGATCCCCTCGACGCCGGGCGCGCCTATGCGGCGCTGGCGGGATCTGTTCTGCGCGCAACCCTCGCCCATGTGCAGAGCGCTTTTGAAGGAGAATATAGTCGCGTGCCCGGCGGGCGCTGCGCGGTGCTCGCCATGGGCAAGTTCGGCTCGCGCGAAATGACAGCCGCCTCTGATCTTGATCTCGTGCTGATCTATGATTTTGACGAGGCCCACGCGGAGTCTGATGGCGCACGGCGACTTCACGCCACGCAATATTACACGCGCCTGACCCAGCGTCTTGTGTCCTCCCTCACGGTCGCCACGCGCAGAGGCCGCCTTTACGATGTTGACATGCGCCTGCGTCCATCGGGACGGCAGGGCCCTGCGGCGACGCAGTTGCGCAGTTTCGTGGCCTATCAACTGCAGGAGGCGGAGACCTGGGAGCATATGGCGCTCACGCGTGCGCGCGTCGTCGCAGGGGACGCCTCCCTCGGCGATGAGCTGAGCGTCGCCATTAAAAAGGCGCTGCGCCAGTCGCGCGACGTCGAGACCTTACGAAAGTCCGTACGCGACATGCGCGCGATGATCGCCAAGGAAAAGGGCGAGAGCGATCCCTGGGATCTGAAGCTCGCTGCGGGGGGCGTGATCGATATCGAATTCATCGCGCAATATCTGGCTCTGCGCCATGGCGCGGACCATCCCGATCTCCTGGCGGTCGAGACGGCGCAGACCATCGCCAATGCCGGTCGGCTCGGTCTTGTCCCGACGGGCGACGCTGACCGTCTGGTGGAGGCCCACCGTCTTTATTCGACGGTCATGCAGATGATGCGGCTGACGACGGAAGGGGCCTTTGATCCGTCCAAGGTCGCAAGGGGCGTTTTGCGGCGCATCGCCGCCGCCGCCGATTGCCCCGATTTTCCTCGCCTCGAACGGCAGTTGCTGGAAGTGCGCAGCAGCGTGCGCGCACTTTTCCGTCAGGTGCTGGATTAAGGCCTCAGGCCGCCCGTTCGTCGGCTTTTTCAGCCATCACCAGCGACAGGTTGGGCGCGCGCACCGGGAGCTGAATGCGCACGATGGTGCCAGCGCCTACGGTGCTGCGAATGCGCAGGGTTCCCCCATGGAGCTCAACGAGCGAGCGGGCGATGGCGAGGCCCAGACCAGAGCCGCGCATGCCGTTCTCAAGGGGCGTGTCGATCTGCTCGAAGGGCTTGCCGATGCGCGCGAGGGCCTCGGGCGACATGCCCGCGCCGGTGTCTTCCACATAGATGTTGATCGTGTCGTTCATCATGCGCGTGCGCAGGGTGACGAGCCCGCCCTCGGGCGTATATTTCACCGCATTGCGCAACAGGCTGGTGAGGACCTTGTGGAGTTGTTCCCGGTCCCCGCTAAAGGATTGCGGGTTCATTGTCTCCGCGCTCAGCGCAATGCCCTTGGCGTTGGCCGCCTCGCGCAATTCCTCGATGCTGGCGCTGATCAAGGTCTCGAGTTCGAGGGTTTCGCGCTCCAGCCGCAGCCGCCCCGCCTCGATGCGCGACATGTCCAGCACATCGGATATGACGGAAAGGAGGTTTTCACCGCTCTTGCGAATATGGGTGCAATATTCGACATAGCGATCATTGCCCAGCGCGCCGAAGGTTTCATGCTCCATGAGTTCGGAGAAGCCGATGATGGCGTTCAGGGGCGTGCGCAATTCATGGCTCATATTCGCCAGGAATTCGGACTTCGCGCGGTTGGCGCTTTCAGCCTCGGCTTTTTGTTCCAGATAGCGTTGGGCGAGATCGGTGAGTTGGGCGGCTTGCACTTCGAGGGTCTGGCGGGACTTGCGCAGGTCGGCGACGGTGGCCATCAGCCTGCGCTCGGATTCCAGCAATTGCTCTTCATGGCGCTTGAGGGTGGTGATGTCCGTGCCGACCGAGACATAGCCGCCATCCTTGGTGCGCCGCTCGTTGATCTGCAGCCAGCGACCATCCGCCAGGCGCGCCTCATAGGTGCGGGCGCCGGCCTGCGGGCGGTCGCCCAAGGGCACCTGTGCGCGCACGAGCAGGGGCGTGGCGAGGGACATGACCGCATGGTAGGGCAAGCCCGGCGCAACCGCTTCTATGGGCAGATTGTGCAGGCGCTGGAATTTTGAGTTGCACATGACCAGTTGGTTGTCGGCGTCCCAAAGCACGAAGGCTTCGGACACCGTTTCAATGGCGTCGCGCAGGCGCAGGTCTGCTGTGGCTGAGCGTTCCGCCAGCGCCTTCTGGTCGGTGATATCGACCGCGATGCCCACGAGATGGGGCGACTGGCGCTGCTCGTCGAAGACGATTTCCGCGCGCGCCCGCACCCAGACCCAGTCACCTGCGCCATTGCGCAGACGGAAGGTGTGGTCGATGACATTCGCGTTGGAAGAGGCGATGGTTTCCGCAATCGTGTTCAGGTCGCCATCCTGAGGGTGGATCATCTGGTTCACATCGCCGCAAGACAGATAATCGTCGCCTGGCTCCATTCCCAGAATTTCATACATGGAGGGCGACCAATAGATGCGTCCGCGCGCCAGGTCCCAATCCCACAGGCCGCAATGGCCCCTGCTCAGGGCCTTCGTCATGCGGTCGCGCAGGGTCTCGAAGGCGACTTCTGATTTGCGCGTCGCAGCGGCCTGCCAGGCATAGCCGCCCGCAGCCAGAACCAGGATGGCGGCGGTGAAGAGCAAGAGCAGGTTCGCCCGCAGCACCGTGGCGCGCCACTCCTGCAGCACGCCGCGCATGGGGTGAATGACGGCGACCTGCCCCAGGGGGCTGCGCAGATTGCGCACGGCGCTCAAGGCTTCGCCGCCATCTTCAAGCACGATGCGCAGGGCGCCGGCTTTTTCGGCGAAGGTGACCAGGGGTTGGCCCGTCCCCAGTTGATCGGTCAAGGCGCCGGTCTTGGCCGCCAGTCTTGGCAAGGTCGCGATGATCTGCCCGGCTGCGTCGCTAATGAGAATATAGCGTTCGCGCTTCAGCACGCGCTCGGGGAGGGCGCGCTCAAGGTTGGTCTGGTCGAGGCTGCCTGCATGGTTGGCGTTGATTTCGGCGGCGATGGTGGCGGTGATGAGTTCCAGTTCGCCACGCGCGTCGATGATGGTTTGCTCGCGGGCCTGCATGGTCTGCATGGCCGCGATGAACAATATGGTGAGGAGAAAGAGCCCGACGCCCAAGGGAACAGCGCGCAGAGACCAGCGGTCGCGAAGCATCGCCTGCTTCACCACGCCAATCTTCATCATTCGCGCAATATGTCGCAATGCGTCCGTTCGCACGGCTGCATTGGCTGCGTTTGCACGCGCCATCTGGCCCCCTCGAAACATCAGTCGATCCAGGGGAAATGTGCCGCATCACCCCCGAATCAGGTTCAGTTGAATCCGATTGGCAGGTTTTGTCCAGTGGTTAACGATACGTTGCGTAAATTAAAATTTTTTGAACGCGCCAATGCTCCGTTTACGCCTCAAGAGCGTGAACGAAAGGAGTCCAAATCGCAGGCGGCGACTTTGATCGGCGCGTCAGGCGAGGGAGCGGTCCACGATATCGCGCACATCCGGCGAAAGGCCCTGCGCCGCCGCCACCTGTTGAAGGGCCGCCTCAGCCTTTGCGCGCCGTCCCGGCTCCATGGAGCGCCAGGTTCTGAAGGCGCCAAGCAGGCGCGCCGCCACTTGCGGATTGCGGCTGTCGAGCTCCATCACCACTGAGGCGATGAGATCATAGCCGCGCCCGTCCGCCGCGTGAAACTGGGTGAGATTGGCGGCGAAGCTGCCGATCAGCGAGCGTAGACGGTTGGGGTTGGCGTAGGTGAAGGCGTGGTGCTCCATGAGCCTGCGCACGCGCTCATAGGTTGAGGCCTCCGGTATCAGGCCCTGCAGTGCGAACCATTTGTCGACCACAAGATGATCCGCCGCATGGGTGCGGTAGAAGGTCTCCAGCGCCTGCTCGCGCTGGTCTCCGGGCATAAAGGAGAGAATGGACAGGGCGCCGAACTGGTCCGTCATGTTATGGGCGGTCTCGAACTGGCGCATGGCGATGTCGGCGCCGGTCCGGGCGTCGCCGGTGGCGATGAGGTCAAGAGCGACATTGCGCAGCGCTCGCGCGCCTGCGCTGCGGGCGTCGGGCGAATAGGGTGTCTTCGTGGAGAGCGCCTCATAGGCCCCCAGCAGACGCGGCTGCAATTGCGCGCCTATGCTGCGGCGCAGCTCTCGCCGGGCCATGTGGATGGCGTCCGGATCCACGTCGGCGCCGATCTCGCGCGCGATGTCGGCTTCGGCGGGCAGGCTCAGGGCCTGCGCGGTGAAGGCGGGGTCGCTGGCGAAGAGATCCAGCACGCCGCCAAGCGCCTGCGGAAAGCCTTCATCAACGACGGGCGATCCGCCGGCGCGTATGGCGGCGACCGATGAAATAAGAAGCCGCGTCGCATAGGTCTGGATCGCCTGCCAGCGGTTGAAGAGGTCGCTGTCGCGCGCGGCGAGGGTCAAGAGGTCTTCTGCTGACGTATCCAGATCAAGCTTCACCGGGGCGGAGAATCCGCGCAGCACGGAGGGCGCCGGACGCTCCTGAACATTGCTGAAGATGATGCGGCGGGATGCTGTGCTGAGCTCGAAAATACCGCTGGCGCATTCCTGTGGACTCGCGCCGCCCTCTTCGTTCTGCGCTTTGGTGCTGAGGGGGCAGATCGCCGCCCGAGCCCACAAGACCCAGCGCCACGGGTAGGACGAGGGGTTGCTTCT
>CAMDOY010000165.1 GCA_945903655.1 Rhizobium sp. Q54
CTTGGTTGTGTTTGTGTTCACAACCCAGCTTGACCGAGCGAACCGTCGATGACCACCGCCAGCTGCACGCTCGCTACGGCGCTATGGGGAGCGCGCTTCGCGGGCGTCTGGCTAACATCCTGCTACACCACGTGGGGGGACACGACCGCGCTGGCCGACCTTGGCCTCTTCGCGCACGCCCTCCAGAGCGATTTCATTGGCGCGCACCTGCGCCTGGAAGGACTGTATGGTGAGTTTCGTCGTCTGAAACCCGCCCCAGGCGGCGATGACGCCGGAGCGAACGGCTTCGCGTTGCTGATCGGCCTGCAAACGCGCCTGACCAACGAGTTCCTTGGCCTGACGAATCGCCGAATAGGTGGCGCCGCCCTCATAAAGGGGCACGCTCAGCGTCGCCACAGCAGACCAGGTTTTGTTTTGATAGTTGGGAAATCCACTGGGCTCACGGCTCACCGAGGCCGAACCCGTGGCTGTGACGGTGGGAAGCAGAGCGCCTTCCTGCACGGTCACATTCAATAAGGCGACGTCAACCGCATGAAGCGCCGCCTGAATTCTCGGATGCTCCTTTTGCGACAGGGCCATGGCGGAATCAAGACTGCGCGGCAGCAAGGGTTCGACGGGACGGGCGGGTTCGAGATTGCGAGGTTGCTCGCCAATGACCTGACGATAGATCGCGATGCTGTTCTGCAAATCAAACCGCGCCTGGAACGCATTGGCTTGCCCCTGCGCCAGCGACGCCTGGGCCTGCGCCACATCGGTGCGGGTCACTTCGCCAACCTGGAAGCGATCTTCGGTCTGTTTGAGCTGCTCTTTGAGGACATCGACGTTGTTGTTCTGCAACTGCAGCAGCGCCGTGTCGCGCAGCACGTTCATATAGGCGGTGGATGCGGCCGCCAGAACCTCCTGTTCGGCGAGACGAAGGGTCTCGCGCGACTGCATCACCGTGGATTCCGCCTGCCGAACGGTATTGCCAGTGCGACCGCCATTATAGAGCGTCTGCGACAAGGTCAGACTGTTGACGCGGGGCACGGTGTTGGAATCAGTTCTCACAACGCCCCGATCAACGGTTTTTGTTGATGCCAACCCGATGCTGGACGATGCGGACATGGTGGGCCGCCATCCCGCCGTCGCCCGCGGCACCCCCTCATCCGCCGCGCGCGTCGCCGCTCGCTGCTGATTGAGATCGGGATTATAACCGTAAGCCTTCGCCAGGGCGCCAGACATGGTCTCAGCGCTCGCGGACCCATGAAAAACAATTGAAAAAACAGAAAGAACCAGCAGCGAACCCAAGCTGGCGAACAACTCTTGCCTTCTTGCGTCTGGTTTCAGACGCGAGGGTGCGACAGCCCGACGCAAGGCGTCGTTCGATAAAAAGGGCACCGTGAACGGCTCCAGCTATGATGAGAGAATGCTAAGCGACGGCGAGGTCAGAGCGCAGGACTCATTCCACAAAGGTGACGGCCTGGACACTAACGCAACGACCGTCATGAATCATATTACAATGAACGTACTTAATAAAAAATGAAACGAGTGATGCAACAATACGACGGCGGTGACTTCAGAATTGGAATTGCGCCTTGCGCACGAACCCCTCAAGAACGGGGGCCGCCGCGTCGAACAGAAAACGGGAACTGACATCCGATCCGACCCGGTCGAAACGTACGGCCTTTGCGGAGCGCCCGACCTGTCCGGGCGACCGCATCACGCATACCAGACGCCCGCCAGGCGCCATTTGTGTGAACAGGGTTTCGAGCCCCTCCTCGACGGCGCCATTGACCAGAATCACGTCAAAGGGCCCTTCGCCCGCCGCGCCCTGGGTCAGAGGCCCCGTAACGCTGCGGACGGATTCGAGACCAAGCGCCTGAGCGTTTGCAGCTATGGCGGCGCTGAAGCCGGGATGACATTCGAGCGCGACGACCGATCCGGCAAGCTGGGCAAGAAGCGCCGCCGAATAGCCGGCGCCCCCACCGACATCAAGGACCCTGCAGCCCATGTCGACATCAGCGGCCTGAATCAGGCGAGCCAGCACCATGGGGGTCAGAAGCGCACGGCTATGGCCATCGCTCGAAACCGTCTGAGCCGCATCAGAATAGACCACCGCCAGATCGGTTGCCGCCATGAAGGCTTCGCGGGGGGTCGTCATGAAGGCGTCGAGGACCCCCAGATCCGTCACCTCAAAGGTCCGCAACTGGCAATCCACCATCGTCTTGCGGCGGTCGGCAGGCTGGGTTGAGACAGGCGAAAAGTCGAGCATGGCAAGGCTCCAGGAAGACGCGCGCTTTATACGGAGCGCGCAGCCTCCTGTCCATGCCAGCCCGGCCTCAACCTTTGTTTGTCCCGCGTCAGGCGCCTTTCAATCGCTTGGCGCACTCGCTGTAATAGCCCCCGCCCTTTTTCATCCAGGGCAGGCCAGCGTTCGCGCCCGAGGCCTTGTTGGCCTGGTATTGGTCGCGGCAGGTGTGCATACGCGCGGTCCCCGCCCGTTCGCTGGCGTATTTCTCCGCAACCGCTTTCGGGAACACGGCGGCGCTCGCAGTGACTGGCGAGGCCGCCGGGGATGCGGGCGGCGGCGTCTTCAAAGGATTGGCGGCGGTTGAAGCGGGCGGGACTGCAGCGACCTGCGAGGGCGCCTCATCGCTGCACTTGGCCTTTCGGAAATCATTCCATTTCAAGCCGCCAAGCGTTCCGGCCTGTTGCGCCTCCTTGTATTTGGCGCGGCATTCCCTGGCGGTCAGCGCCTGAGCAGGGGCGAAAGCCGCCCCGACAGCCATACCAAAGAGAACTGCGCCGAAAGTGTTGCGAACCAGCATGCTCCCTCTCCTCACATGGGCGAGGCCATCGCGTTATCTGCGATTGACCCGCAAACTCAGGGCTTGAGCCTGGCTCCACTGGGGGATCTTCCCGCCCCACTCCGCGCCAACAGACCTTGAATGAACGACAAGCCTGAATGATCCTGCGCCCTGATGAAAACAGCATAGCCCAAAAGAAGAATGGCGATCACCCCCAACGCAACAAATATTGCATTACAGTTGATGCAAAGTCCGTCATGGCCAGTGGTTGGTCGCCGCAGAAGCGCCGCCATGACGTCAACCAGTCGCCGAACCGGATCAGTCCCATGAAGCCTGTGACAGCGCTTTCCAATGTGCCACCTGATATCGCCAGCCACGATCTGGCTGCGCTCAAGGAGGCCGTGAGGACGCTTGAAAAGTCAGGCTTCCTCGGTTCGCTCACCCATCTTCTGGGGCGGCAAATCTCGACCCTTGGCCAATATGCGCCCGAAAAGATGCGGAACGCCGCCTCTCAGATCGCCACACGCGCCCTTGAGGCCGCCATGACTGCGGCCCTGAGCAGCCTTCCATCGGGGCGGCGCCCCTCCTCATCCCTGCTGCACAGGGCTGCTGTGACTGCCACGGGCGCTATCGGCGGCGTCTTTGGAATGGCGGCGCTTCCGCTGGAATTGCCAACCTCCACCGTTCTGATGTTGCGCTCGATCGCCGACATCGCGCGCGCGGAAGGCGAGGATCTCGACGCCCCCGAAACCGCCCTCGCCTGTCTGGCTGTTTTCGCCCTGGGTGGCCGGACCCCGCAGGATGATCAGCTGGACAGCGCCTATTTCGCCGTGCGTCTGGCCTTGGCTGAGACCATATCGGAAGCCAGCCATTATATCGGCAGGGGCGCTGTGGATATGGCGGCGCCCCCGATCGTCAAACTCATGTCCATCATCGCCAAGCGCTATGGGCTGGCGCTCTCGCAGAAGATGGCGGCGCAGGTGGTTCCGGTCGTCGGCGCCCTTGGCGGCGCCATGGTGAACCTCTGGTTCGTCCATCATCTCGAACGCATCGCGCAGGGTCACTTTACCGTGAGGCGGCTGGAGCGCGCCTATGGGACGCAGGCCGTGCGCGCGGCTTATGAGCAAATAAAACGTGATCTGCTCCCGCCGGACCCGATCAAAGGCGCGACCCGTCCAGACGCCATGGGTTGACATCAAGGCCCCGCCTCCTGTTTGTTCGCACCATCCACGGGAGGTATTCATGTCCATGCGCCTGAAGCGCTTGATCAGCGCCACACTGGCCCTTGTCGCGCCAGCCTTTTTCCAGGCCGCCGCCGCAAATCCCGTCGAGGATTTCTACAAGGGGAAAAACCTCGAAATGGTGGTCCCCACCTCGCCGGGCGGCGATTATGACATTCGCGGTCGCCTGGTGGCCCGCCACCTCGGACGCTTCATCCCGGGCAATCCGAACATCGTGGCGCGCAACATGCCGGGCGGGCTCGGCGTGGCCGCCGCCAATTATCTGGCGCGCGTGGCGCCCCGCGACGGGACGGTTCTGCACGCCATCTTCCAGAACATGCCGGTGCTGCAGGCTATCGGCGCCCAAGGGGTCGAGTTCGACGTCCGCCGCTTCGGCTGGATCGGCAACACCACCAACAGCCCCAATGTCATCAACTCTTGGCACACCACGGGCATCAAGAGCATCCAGGATGTGATGACACGCGAACTGGTGGTTGGCGCGCCGGGCGCGGCCTCGACGTCCTATATCTATCCTGCTGCGCTGAATGCGCTGGTGGGAACCAAGTTCAAGATCGTCGCGGGCTATCCCGGCGGCAATGATGTGAATCTGGCCATGGAGAAGGGCGAAGTGGGCGGGCGGGGCTCCAACAGCTGGGCCTCATGGAAGAGCGGCCATCCCCATTGGCTCGCGGAGAAGAAGGTCACGATCCTCGTCCAGATCGGCTTGCAGCGCGCGCCCGATCTGCCGGACGTGCCGCTCATGCTGGAGCTGGCGAAGAATGACGAGGACAGGCAAGTGCTCACCTTCATGTCCGCCGACATGGGCATCTCCCGCGCCTTCGTGACGACCTATGACATGCCCCCCGCCCGTCTGGAGGCCCTGCGCAACGCCTTCGACAAGATGCTCAAGGACCCCGACTTCATCGCGGAAGCCGAGAAGATGAAAATGGACATCAGCCCCTCCACCGGGCTTGAGGCGCAGAAAGTGGCCGAGAGCATGCTCTCCGTGCCCCCCAATATCCTGCAGCGCGCCAAGGTGCTGTTCGAGCCGGGCAAATAGGCCATGAGGCGCCTGCCCTGCCTGGCGCTTATCGGCGCCTTTTCACTTCTCGCCTTCGGGCATGAATCGGCGCAGGCGGATGCGGCGGATTTCTATCGGGGCCGCACCGTTCAATTCTATATCGGCAGCGCGCCGGGCGGGGGTTACGACTTCTTTGGTCGGCTGATCGCGCGCCATCTCGGTCGCTTCATCCCCGGCAAGCCCAATGTGGTCGCGGTGAACATGCCGGGCGCGGGCGGGCTGAAGATGGCGGGCTTTCTCTACTCCATCGCCCCGAAAGACGGTTCCGCCCTGGGCATCCTCGCCCAGACGGCGCCCCTCGAACAGGCCTTTGGGGTGTCGGGCGTTCAGTTCGACGCGGCGCGCTTCACCTACATCGGCCGGGTCGCTCCGGCGGTGGAGGTCACCTACGCCTGGAACACCTCGGCGACGAAGACGCTGGAGGACGCGCGCCAGCGCGAGACCGTGATGGGCGGTGCGAGCCCGGACACCAATACGGTCATCTATCTCAATGTGCTGAACGCGCTGGCGGGCACGAAATTCAAGATCATCAGCGGCTATCCCGGCACCGCCGAACTCAATATCGCCATGGAGCGCGGCGAGATCGAGGGAACCACCAAGACCTGGGAGGCCTTCCGCGCCGAAAATGGCGCCTGGCTGGAAAAGGGCCAGGTGCGGATCCTGCTGCAATATGCGCTCAAGAAAGCCTATGACCTCCCCGATACGCCCCTCATGATCGATCTGGGCCGCACGCCAGAAGAGCGCGAGGCTCTGCGCTTCTTCGCCTCCGGCAATGAATTGGGACGCGGCGCCATGACCACGCCCGACGTTCCCGCAGACCGCACCGCCGCCCTGCGCGCGGCCTTCGACGCCATGGTGCGAGACCTCGAGTTTCTGGCCGAAGCCGCCCAGCGCAAGATCGATGTGAACCCCATGGGCGGCGAGGATGTCGCCGCCATCGTGCGCGCCATCCTCAACGCCCCACCGTCCATCGTGGAGCGGGCGAAGCGGGCGCGCGAGGGGCGGTGATTCGGCTTAATCGCAGAAAAAACAAAGCCTACCGCAACAACTTTGGCCAGAAAAAGACACTTAATTACTGTAATTAAAAGCTTTTTTCAAAAAAGTCAAAAAGAAATTTTTTATCTTAGACAGAAAAGCGCCGTGGCGGTAAAAAAGTTGATGCTCAAGTTATTTAAATTCCTTTCGAAGTTCGATCCAGTTCTCACCGTGGGTGGGTGGGGCTGGGCGCTACTGAGTGCCGTTGGCATTACGGGAGCCGTGATCTTAACTTGGTTCATGCTCCAAATTGATTGGCTTTGGCATACTTTTGGGCCATTGGGTTTTGTCATACTGGGCCTCTACACTTTCATTTTATTGATGATTGCATTGAATTTTTTCATCCCCCAAACTGGAGGATCTACAATGGTACCATTTTTGGTTCTTTTGGGTTTGACGTGCTTTGTAGGAGTGGCGATCATTTTAATGAAGGATCGCCCCCCTGTTGAAGCAGAAAATCAGAAAGGCACGCCCAATATCAATTCAGTTAACCAACCAAAGGAACTTTCCGAGGATCAAAAGCAATTTCGCGTAAGTCTAAAGCAGTTCTCGGTCGTGTCCCCTTACGTGGTGTAGCAGGACGGGAGCCAGTCGCCTGCGAAGCGCGCTCCCATAGCGCCTTAGCGAGCGGGCAGCTGGCGGTGGTCATCGACGGGTCGCTCGGTCAAGCTGGGTTGTGAACACAAACACAACCAAGGAACCTCCGATGACCGACCCCATGATGAACCTGCGCGCCCTCGTCGAAAAGGCCCCCGACGCGGATATTTTGCGCGACATGATTGGCTTCGCCGCCCAACGCCTGATGGAACTGGAGGTGGGCGCGCTGACAGGCGCAGCCCCCGGCGAGCGGTCCCCCGACCGGCTTGTTCAACGCAACGGCTATCGTGGCCGCGACTGGGAGACAAGGGCCGGGACAGTCGAGCTTCGCATCCCCAAGCTGCGTAAAGGCTCCTATTTTCCGGGCTTTCTTGAGCCGCGACGCATGGCAGAGAAAGCTCTGACTGATCCGCAAGAAAATTAATAGGTCCTGAGCCTAGTTTAACTTACTTTCGATTTCCTCCGGCGTGGGTATCTTTCATGGCATTCTGTCCTCCCTCTTTATGTCAAAATTCATACTTTCAGGTGGACCAGTTCAAGGGGGTACATCACTGTTCTCAAGGGTAGGCCCGCGATGAAAGCGCCCGCCCACCCAAAATCGGTTTGCACTAACTTGGGATCTGGTCCAATCTTGAGCGGCTAGTCTCGTAAGAAAGACATGGACGTCGAATGTCTTGATTCATGGCGCGGTTCAGGGTCGGGGAGGAGGGGAAACGTTTCTGAAGAATGTTTGGCAGGTGGCTGCATTTTCCGCCGACCTCAAGGAGGGGGCCCTGGCGCGGACGCTTCTTGGTGAACAGGTTGTCCTGTTTCGGACTGAGACGGGCGCTCCGGCCGCGTTGTTGGACGAA
>CAMDOY010000166.1 GCA_945903655.1 Rhizobium sp. Q54
TGCTTTTCCGATCCCTCCGCTGCAACGTTGTCGTTTATAAAATGAATCCTGAATATCGAAATATAATGTAATAAAACGTCATTCTCCTCTATTTTGACGATCAACGGCTCCTGATAAAGGATATTTTTATTCAAACCAAAGTGGAACTATTTTCAGAATTCAAACTATTGGCTCGGCAGCGCCCGGTTATGGCCTCATTATCCCGTATTTTACGCATCACGAAACCAATCAATCACAAGGAACCAATCTTTATGACGAACAAGACATTCGCGTCCGCCCTTTCCCTCACCGCTATTCTCGCCATTGGCGCTCTCTCCGTAGCCCCTGCCGAAGCGCGCACCCGGCAGCATCGCGCCCACCATCATCACGCTGCGAGCCTCGCCAGCGTCGTGGCGGCGCAGCCCTCGCTGGGCCAGAGCACGGACCGCAGCGGGCTGCGCGCCATGGTGGCCCGTCACGCCGCGCAGAACGGGGTGCCCTTCGCCATCGCCGATGCGGTTGTGAAGGTGGAGAGCAACTACAATCCCCGCGCCACCAACCGCAGCGGCGCCATGGGCCTCATGCAGATCAAGACCCAGACTGCCCGGGGCGAGGGCTTTTCCGGCGGGCCTTCGGGGCTCCTGAACCCGGAAACCAATGTCCGTTTCGCCATGCGCTATCTGGCGACGGCCTATCGCATGTCCGGCGGCGACCTCTGCGGCACGGTCATGCGCTACCAGCAAGGTCACGGCGCCCGCCGCATGTCGGCTGCCGATCACAGCTATTGCGCCAAGGCCAAGGGCCTGATGGCCTCCAACTGACCCATTCGCGAGCGCGGGGCCGGGGTTGAACCCGCCCCGCGCACGGGGCCGCGCAAGGGGGCGGAATCCGAAAGGGTTTCGCCTTCTGGCGTTTTGGCGGTTAAATGCGTTCTGGCTCTTAAATGATTGACCCCGCACGGCGCCTGCCCCTATGTGAGGCTCGCCAGTCGGCTGGACGGTCGCTTTTGCAGGACACTGCGGGAGAGGAAAGTCCGGGCTCCATGGAGACACGGTGCCGGATAACGTCCGGCGGGGGCGACCCCAGGGAAAGCGCCACAGAAAGTAAACCGCCCATCCTCGGATGGGTAAGGGTGAAAGGGTGCGGTAAGAGCGCACCGCGCTGGCGGTAACGCGAGCGGCACGGCAAGCCCCACCGGGAGCAAAACCGAATAGGGATGACACGAGGTTGAAAGGCCTCAGGCCCGTCTCCGGGTCGTCGTCCGGGTTGGTTGCTCGAGGCGGTCGGCAACGACCGTCCCAGAGGAATGGCCGTCACGCGTGGGTCGAAAGATCCACGCCATACAGAACCCGGCTTACAGGCCGACTGGCGAAATTTTTGGGGACAATATGGTTAATATGTTAATATTTGTTACTATTTGATTGATTGTTGTATTTTTACAACAATCGAATCAAATCGGAATCCCAATCATTTAGCGATTCCGACGTCTCCCGCTTCCCGATGGAGGCGGCGCTGAGCCTCCTTTTCATGTTGCTTGAGGCTGTTTTTGATTCTTATATTTTTGCTTACATTTGTTGCGTGAGCGTAAAAAATGATTCAGTCAGGGTTGCGTATCGGTGGCGTGGACGCCTTCGTCGAGGGCCCTTCGCCATCCCGCCATGGCGCCAGTCGCGTCATCAAGCTCCTTCGCGCCAGCCTCCTTGGCGGTACGGCGCTGGCGTTGTTGATTGGCGCTGGGAGTGGGGCGCAATCTCAAACGCTAACGTTGGGAACTTCAGGCAGCACCGACGCCATCGCCATTGGCGCCGAGAGCGTCGCTGCATTGGAATACGCAACGGCTGTGGGTTATGGCAGCCAGGCGATGGGGCAGGGGGGCTCGGCGTTCGGCTACAGAAGCAAGGCGGCATTCGATAGCGTCGCCATGGGCGTAAATGCCGAGGCGACGGGGGGTAATTTAGCCGTGGGCGTTAACGCAAGCGCCTACGAGCAGGACGCAGCGGCGGTCGGTAATGGCGCTGTGGCGGGTGTTGCTGGCGATCCAACCGTCGTTCGGGGAACGGCCCTTGGCGCATTAGCCAAAGCCACCGCCAGCAAAGCCACCGCTCTTGGCTTCAACGCAGCGGCGGTCACCGACAGCAGCATCGCGTTAGGCGTTGGCAGCGTGGCGGGAGCGCCATTCAGCTTGCTTGGGCAGGATCCCCCGGTTCCCGCCACCAGAGCAGTCGCCATCGGCCCCGGTGCGAAAGCTTTAGCGCAGAGCTCGGTGGTCATCGGGGACGCGGCGAACGTTCAGAATGTCGCAGCAGGCGGCATCGCCATTGGCGCTAACGCTAATGTTCAACATTCGAACAGCGTGGCGCTGGGCGCAAATAGCCAGACCCAAGCAGGCGTCGCCACCGCTGCGGTGAAATTTTCGATCTCCGCTGGCAAGACTTATGATTTCGCAGGCGTAACTGCGGATGAAATCAAGAATCTTGAGGGTGTCGGCGTTGTCAGCGTAGGCGGGGGCCTCAGAGCTGATGAAACTGTCATCACCCGCCAGATCCAGTTCGTCGCGCCGGGGAGACTGAGCGCGGACTCGACAGACGCCGTGAACGGATCGCAGCTTGATGCGACCAATACGGTCCTCTCCAGAATTCTGGGGAGCAACTATGGAAAAACAACCGAAGAGGGCATCGAGGCTGGGTCAAGTCTTGCGCTTGGCATTGGCAGCAAAGCGGGCGACAGTGACCCTAGCAAAGCTACGACAGATTATTTTGCGACGGCTCTGGGGGTGTCGAGCACAGCCTCGGCGAACTATGCGACCGCTTTAGGGTATTCTAGCCAGGCGACAGGCTTGGCTTCTTCCGCTTTGGGCGCTTCGAGCAATGCCCAAGGCGCATGGTCCACGGCTCTCGGTTATTCCGCGCAGGCGACGAAAAGGGCCACCACCGCCATCGGTCATCAGAGCGAAGCAACGGGCGACGACGCCACCGCGCTTGGCAAGGGGGCCAAGGCCTCAGCCAACAGGACTCTGGCGCTTGGTGCAAATTCTGGTTCTTCGGGTGTAGGTTCTTCCGCAATCGGCATAAGCGCCAAGGCTTTCGGCTTCAGTGCGACGGCGGTCGGCGAAAACGCTGTCGCTGGCGTTGATGGCGGTTCAAGTCCCGCCCAGGGCACGGCGCTGGGGTCCTCGGCCCAGGCCTCCGCCACCAACGCGACCGCCCTTGGCTATGGCGCTAACGCCAAGACGCTCAACAGCGTTGCGCTGGGCGCGGGGAGCGTGGCGGAAGATGCGGCGAACGCCTCTGTTAACGTCGTCCTTGGGGGGAAGACCTATGCCTTTGCAGGCGCGGCGGGGTCGTCGACTTCCGTGGTGAGCGTCGGCGGCCGCGTTTATGATGACCTGGGAAGCCCGACCAGCGTCATCCTCACCCGCCAGATCCAGAACGTGGCGGCGGGCAGCCTCAGCGCGACGTCGACGGATGCGGTGAATGGTTCGCAGCTCTGGCAGGTCAAGGAGGCCATGGGCGCCGTGGTGACGGCCGATGGCGTAAGCGTCGGCAAGTTCGAAACGGGAGGGACCATCACTGCGCGCAAGATCCAGAACGTGGCTGCTGGCGCGCTCAGCGCGACCTCGACGGATGGGGTGAACGGATCGCAACTTTATGCAACCAACCAGGCCGTCATTGCGACGGACGCGAAGATTGGCGCGGTTGTGAGCGGCTCTGATGTCAGCGTCGCCGACCGGACAACAGGGGTTGCGCGCAAGCTCCTTGGTGTCGCCAATGGCGCGCTGACCGCCACTTCGACCGACGCGGTGAACGGGTCCCAGCTTTATGTCGCCTATCAGGCCATTGGCAGGATTGATACGAAGCTGACCGGCGTGACCAATAGGCTTGGCGCCGAGACGGGCGCCTCGTCTTCGGCCTATGGCGCGGGCAGCAAGGCCTCCGCTGATTACGCCAGCGCCGTGGGCGTCAACGCCGCCGCCTCAGCCAGCAACGCCACCGCCATCGGCTACAATGCCCAGGCCAGCACCGCCAACAGCGTGGCGCTCGGGACGAACAGCACGACCACCGCCGCCACGCCGGTCGCAGGCGGCGTGGTGGGCGGGCAGAGCGTCGTCTATGCGGGCGGCTCGCCTGTTGGCGTGGTGAGCGTGGGCTCGGTTAGCGGCGAGCGCCAGATACAGAATGTGGCTGCGGGACAGGTCACCAGAGCCTCCACCGATGCGGTCAATGGCTCGCAACTTTTCGCCACCAACCAGGCCATCGACCGCACCAACCAGGTGGTCGCCACCCTCGGTCAGTCGCTCGACGCCCTCGCCGTCGGCGTCAACCAGCTCAGCAATCGGGTGGGCGTCGTGCAGAAGGAGGCGCGGGGTGGCATCGCGGCGGCGGTGGCGCTGGTCAATGCGCCGATGCCATCGCAGCCCGGCAAGACCAGCTGGGCGGGCAATGTGGCCAAGTTCAGGGATCAATACGCCATGGGCGTCTCCTTCTCCCATCGCCTGAACTCCAATATCCCGCTCGCGATGACCGCAGGCTTCGCCTATATGCCCGGCACAAGCGATGTCACGGGACGCTTCGGCATGGCCGGGGAGTTCTGAGCGTAAGGGCTCCACTCGTTTGGCGAATTTTTCTGGCGTGACCGCAACCCGATTCATTGTTAAGATCAGGCATGTTAAGTCGTCGCCATCTTCCAGTCAGGGAGGCGGCGGGCCGGTCTTCAATTCTTGGCTTTAAGAGCGGCGGTCTTCGCCGGGATATGAGGCGGAACATGGCATTTCGGATTTCGGCCCTGATTTTGGCGGGGCTTCTCAGCGCAGGGGCCTGCCTTGCCCAGACACCCCCTGCGCCCCCATCGCCCGCCCAACAGCAGGCGCCGCAAATCCAGACCGGGCCCATCGATCGCCCCGGCGCTTTCCTGCTGATGCGCAACGCCCTGCTGGCGCTTGATCACGCCAACAAGGCCAATGACTATGGTGTCTTCCGGGCCATCGCCAGCACCGCCTTTCAGGTTAACTCCGCCGCCAAATTGTCGGACATCTTCGCCGCCCAGCGCCGCGAGGGGCTGAATCTTGCCTTTGCCGCCATTCTGGAACCCCGCTGGACCGTGGAGCCGCAGATCGAGGCCTCCGGCATGATTCACATGGCCGGGGCCTTCGATGTGAAGCCGGTCCCGGTGCTCTTCGATCTGCTCTTCACCCTGCAGAATGGCCAATGGTTGCTGTTCGGCCTCTCGGTCGGCCTCGCCCAGCCAGAGCCCCAAGCCGCCGCCCCGGCGGCGCCTGCGCCCGCGAAAGCCGCCGAGACCAAGCCTGCTGCGTCTGCGCCAAAACCAGCGGCCCCCGCGCCCAGGCCAGCGCCTAAGCCAGCCGCTCCAGCCCCCGCGGCCGCTCCGGCCCCGGAGGCGCCAAGGCAGCCCTGAATGAAAGCGCCGGGCCTCCTGAGGGGAGACCCGGCGCATCTCGTTTCAAAAGAGCGTCGCGCCTTGGGAAGGCGCGACCAAGCTCCGCTTTTAGCGGCTGAACTTCTTGTACTTCAACCGGTGCGGGATGACGCTGTCGACGCCCAGGCGCCGCTTCTTGTCTTCCTCGTAATCGGCGAAGTTGCCCTCGAACCATTCCACATGGCTGTCGCCTTCGAAGGCCAGAATATGCGTGGCGATGCGGTCGAGGAAGAAGCGATCATGGGAGATGATGACCGCGCAACCCGCAAAGTCCGTCAGTGCGTCTTCCAGCGCGCGCAGGGTGTCGACGTCCAGATCGTTGGTGGGTTCGTCGAGCAGCAGCAGATTGGCGCCGCTTTTCAGCATCTTGGCCAGATGCACGCGGTTGCGCTCACCGCCCGAGAGCATGCCCACCTTCTTCTGCTGGTCCGCGCCCTTGAAGTTGAAGGCGCTGCAATAGCCGCGTGAATTGATCTCGCGCTTGCCCAGATAAATCACGTCATAGCCGCCGGAGATTTCCTCCCAGACGTTCTTCTTGTCGTCCAGCGCATCGCGCGACTGGTCCACATAGCCCAGATGCACGCTCTCGCCGATGGAGATTTCGCCCTTGTCGGACGTCTCCTGCTTGGTGATCATGCGAAACAGGGTGGTCTTGCCCGCGCCGTTCGGCCCGATCACGCCCACGATGCCGCCGGGCGGCAGCTTGAACGAGAGGTCGTCGATCAGCAGCTTGTCCTGGAAGCCCTTCGACAGATGGGTGAAGTCGATCACATTCTGGCCGAGGCGCTCGGCCACGGGGATGATGATCTGCGCCGAGGAGAGGGTGCGATCGTTCTGCTTGGCGACCAGCTCCTCGTAGCGCTGGATGCGCGCCTTGGACTTGGCCTGCCGGGCCTTGGGCGAGGCGGAGATCCACTCGCTTTCGGCCTCCAGCGCGCGCTGGCGGGCCTCGTCCTCGCGGCCTTCCTGCGCCAAACGCTTCTGCTTCTGCTGCAGCCAGGCGGAGTAATTGCCCTCATAGGGAATGCCCCGGCCGCGGTCGAGCTCGAGAATCCAGCTCGTCACATTGTCGAGGAAGTAGCGATCATGGGTCACGATGAGGATCGCGCCGGGGTATTGGCGCAGATGGCCTTCCAGCCAGTTCACGGTCTCGGCGTCCAGATGGTTGGTCGGCTCGTCGAGCAGCAGCAGTTCCGGCTGCTCCAGCAGCAGCTTGCACAGGGCCACGCGACGCTTCTCGCCGCCCGAGAGCCGGTCCACGGCCCAGTCGTCCGGCGGGCAGCCGAGCGCTTCCATGGCTTGGTCGACCTGGCTGTCGAGATCCCACAGGCCCTGGGCCTCGATCTCGTCCTGCAAGCGGGTCATCTCGTCCGCCGTCTCGTCCGAATAGTTCATGGCGAGGTCGTTGTAGCGGTCAAGGATGTCCTTCTTGGGCTTCACCCCCAGCATGACATTGCCGCGCACGTCCAGATCATTGTCGAGCTGGGGCTCCTGCGGCAGGTAGCCCACGCGGGCGCCGTCGGCGGCCCAGCACTCGCCATTATATTCGGTGTCCATGCCCGCCATGATCTTCAGCAGGGTGGATTTACCCGAGCCGTTGACGCCGAGCACGCCGATCTTGGCGTCGGGATAGAAGGAGAGATGGACATTCTCCAGCACCTTCTTGCCGCCGGGCCAGGTCTTGGAGAGGCCTTGCATGTGGTAGATGAATTGACGCGCCATAGGCTGATGAATCCTGAAAAAGGGAAACCGGTTGCCCCCTTTTACCGATGCACCGCCCGGGGGTCCAGCATCATCGACGGCTCAGCTGGCGGGTTTGCCCCGGCCATCCCGCACTATTTGCCGGGGGGCTCGACCTTGGAGGGCTCAGCCTTCGTCGGCTCCCCCTTGGGCAGGTCCTTCTTCCGCACGAAGAGATTGGCGATGACCGCATGGGCGATATGCTCGGCCATGCATTGATAGCCCATGTCGTTCAGGTGCAGCCCATCATTGGTCACCATATCCCCACTGTTGGGGTTGTTGCGGGCGATGAACTGCATGGCGTCGTAGCGGCGCACATAGAGCACATTTTGCGCGGCGGCCACGCGCCGCAGCACCTCGCGAATGGCGAAATAGTTGTCATCGCGGGCGAATTGGGGGGT
>CAMDOY010000167.1 GCA_945903655.1 Rhizobium sp. Q54
CGGACGCCGCCGCAGCGCGCGGCCTGACCCTCAACGATGTGCGCAGCGCCGTGGTGTCCGCCAATTCCAGCGCTCCGGTGGGGCGCCTGCGCGGCGAGAACAAGAACCTGACCCTGAAAGCCTCCGGCGAATTGACCAAGGCGGAGGATTTCCAGTCCATCATCGTGGCCTGGCGCAATGGTGCGCCCGTGCGCCTGAACGAAATCGCCAAGGTCTACGACTCCGTCGAAAACGACCAGATCGCGGCCTGGCAGGGAGACGAGCGCGGCATCGCCCTGGCGGTGTTCCGTCAGTCGGACGCCAACACCATTCAGGTCGTGGATTCCATCAAGGAAAAGCTGCCGATCTATCAGGCGCAGCTTCCCCCCTCCATCAAGGCTTCCGTGCTCAATGACCGGTCGCGCTCCATTCGCGAATCCGTCTATGACGTGAAGGAAACGCTGGCCCTGTCCATCATCCTCGTGGTGCTGGTGATTTTCCTGTTTCTGAAGTCTTTCGCCGCGACCATGATCCCGTCGCTGGCGCTGCCGGTGTCTTTGATCGGCACCTGCGCCTTCATGTATATGTTCGGCTATTCGATCAACAATATTTCCCTGCTGGCGATCACGCTGGCCGTGGGCTTCGTGGTCGACGACGCCATCGTGATGCTCGAAAACATCGTGCGTCATATCGAAGAGGGCATGAAGCCCTTCGACGCCGCCTTGAAGGGCTCGCGCGAAATCGGCTTCACCATCATCTCGATCACCCTGTCTCTGGTGGCGGTGTTCATTCCCGTGCTGCTCATGGGCGGCATCGTGGGCCGGGTGTTCCGCGAATTTGCGGTGACCATCTCTTGCGCCATCCTGGTGTCGGGCTTCGTCTCACTCACCCTGACGCCCATGCTATGCGCGCGCCTGCTCAAGCCCGTGGACCATCACGCCAAGCAGAACCTGTTCTGGCGCATGGTCGATGGCGTGATCGATGGCGTGACGGAGGCCTATCGCATCACCCTTGATGTGGTGCTGCGCTGGCGGCTCACCATGCTGGCGGTCACCTTCCTGACCTTCGGGCTGAGCATCTGGATGTTCATGTGGATCCCCAAGGGCTTCTTCCCCGTCGAGGATACGGGCTTCATCACGGGCTCGACGGAAGCGGCCTCCGACATCGCCTTCCCCGCCATGGCGGAGCGTCAAAAGGAGATTTCGAGGCTGATCCGCATGGATCCCGCCGTCGATTACGTCACGACCTCGGTGGGCCTGGGCGGCACCAATCAGGGCAGCGTCTACATCGCCTTGAAACCGAAGAACCAACGCAGCGAAATGTCGGAAATCATCGCGCGGTTGCGCCGCACGGCGACCTCCGTCCCCGGCATCAACGCCGTGTTCCAGCCGGTGCAGAATCTCAATCTGAACGGCGGGCGCGCCTCGCGGGCGCCCTATCAATACACGATGCAATCTGGCGACATTAAGGGGCTATATGATCTCGCGCCCACCATGTTGCAGAGAATGCAGGCGCTGCCGCAATTGCGCGACACCACCAGCGATCTGAAGATCACCAATCCGGAGATGCGCATCGACATCGACAAGGAAAAGGCCGCCGCTTTCGGCCTGACCTCCGACCAGATCCGCACGGCCCTCTACAACGCCTACGGCAGCCGCCAGATCTCGACGATCTTCACGCAATCAGCCGATTATCAGGTGATTCTGGAGACCGGCCACAGCTTCCAGGATGATCCCAGCGCCCTGACCCGCGTCTTCATTCGCGCTGGCGGGGCTGGCGCTGGCGCCGGCGGCGTCTCCGCAGCGCCCATCATTCCGTTGGAACAGGTGGCGACCGTCAGCCGCTCGGTGGGGCCGCTGTGGATCAACCGCCAGTCCCAGCAACCCTCGGTCACGCTCTCCTTCAACACCGCGCCTGGCACGTCCATCGGCGAGGCGGTGGAGGCGATCCGTCGCGTCGAGGCGGAGCTGAAGATGCCGCCTTCGGTCTCGACCAACTTCACCGGTTCCGCCGCCCTCTTCCAGGATGCGCAGAAGGGGCAAGTGCCGCTGATCCTCGCCGCCATTCTGACCATCTATATCGTGCTGGGCGTTCTCTATGAGAGCTACATCCACCCGATCACGATCCTCTCCGGCCTGCCCTCCGCAGGCCTGGGCGCGCTGCTGGCGCTCTGGTGGTATGGGATGGACCTCTCGGTCATCGCCATCATCGGCATTCTCCTGCTGGTGGGCATCGTGAAGAAAAACGCGATCATGATGATCGATTTCGCCATCGAACGACGAAACGCCGGCGTGGATGCGCTGCCCGCGATCCGCGAGGCCGCGATCATCCGTTTCCGCCCGATCATCATGACGACGCTGGCCGCCATCCTCGGCGCGGTGCCCATCGCCATCGGCGCGGGCGCAGGCGCGGAGCTTCGCCAGCCCCTTGGCATCGCCATTGTCGGCGGCCTCTGCGTGTCGCAGGTGCTGACGCTCTACATCACCCCGGTGGTCTATTATTACCTCGACAAGGTCGACACCTACCTCTCGGGCCGCTCCAAGCGCGAGCCTGCGACTGAGGGCTTCGTCGGGGAGGCGGAGGCCGCGCAGCAGGCTGCGCAATAACGCAAAAGCGCGGGGGCCGCAGGTCGGCCCCCAAGACCCCGCGTCCGGCCTTGGAACCGCCCGCTCAGGCCGGGCGGACCGATGCGACCCGATAGGTCAAGACAGCGCCGCTCTCGTCACGGATCGAAACATATTCCCCTGGCTTGAAGGCATGGGACTCGAAGCGGTAGCCCGTGTCCTCCTCGCCGAGAGCGCGAGGGTCATAATCGAATTGCCAGGTTCCCCCGCCGGGCCCGCCAGCGCGATGGACCAGGAGCCCGCGCTCCACTATATCGCCCCCTTCAAGCCGATGGACGAAACACAGGCCCCGCTGGCTGCGCCATCCCTCGACGCTGATGTGGCCGGTATCATCGAGCGGCGCCACGAAATCATAGCCCTCCCCGGGATCCACCTCGGCATGTCCCTTGGCGCGGGCGCGCTCGAGCCTGATATGGCGCATGTGGTATGTGGGATGGGTGTCGGCCATGGATCGCTCCTGCAATATGGATCGGCGACAATCAGCCTGGCCGTAGGCCGACTGTCCATGACAAGGATCAAGACGCCGCCCGGTTCCATGGGCCGCCCTTGGCGCAGGTCCCTTGATCGCCTTTCACGATTTTTTCATGCCAGGTTCAGCCGAAATGCGGTCTGGCGGCCATAAACTTGTGGGCAGCCCTGCCCGCGCCGCACCGCTTCCTCAGGAAAGTCTATTTCGAACCCCAGAGCTTGCCCCTATAGTGTTGGCCGACCCCAGCCCCGCTCACGCCATGGAACCTGTCAGCCGATGAACCAAAAGCTGAAATGGCTTGCGGCCAGCCTTGTCGTCTTGGGGATTCTGGGCGGTCTGGCACCCTGGACCGTCTCCGGCGCCGCCATGCGCAATGAGCTCGCCCTTCAGATCCGCGAAACCACGGGGCTCGTGGCCGAAGCGAGGGGGCGCACCACTCTGGCTCTGCTACCCCGCCCCAGGATCAAGATCGAGGAGGTCACGATCCAGGACCGCGAGGGCAAGCTGCTCATCCGATCCGGGACCGTGCGCGGCAATCTGCGGATTCTCCCCGCTATCGCCGGTCGCATGGAAGCCTCCTCCCTCTCCCTGAGCAACCCCAACATTGACATTGATCTCGACGGCAAACCGCTGAGTTCGCAGGGCGCGATCGCCCGCGCCATAGAGGCCCGCTCGGAGACGCGAGAGGCCATCGCCGCCGATACGGCGCGCCTCGCCAGCGTCACCATCAACAATGGCGCCGCCCGCCTGACCCGCGGGGGACAGGTGGTTGGCCTGCTCGAGAACATCGAAGCGACCCTTGACTGGCGCAGCCTCAATCAGCCCGCCGGGCTCGTGGCCAGCTTCACCTGGGCCCGTGAAACCGTGAATGTCACGGCCTGGCTCGGCCAGCCCGCGCAGGTCCTGCGCGGCGCCTCCTCCCCTGTCTCCCTGCGCCTGGACTCGCCCTCTTTGAACCTCTCGGCCAATGGCATCGCCACGGGGGGGCAGACGCCCACCTATGCAGGCAAATTCGTCGCCAACGCCCCTTCCCTTGGGGCGGTGCTCGACCAGAACGAGATCTATCTGCCCCTGCCGGGCCTGCGTGGGCCCCTGTCGCTGAGCGCCGACGCGCGCGCGAGCCAACGCTCCATCCAGCTGTCAGATCTCCAATTCAAGATCGACGAAACGACCTATGAAGGCGCGATCATCCTCTCCAGCCATCGCGACCGACCGACCTTGATGGGCACGCTGGCGACCAAACTCCTGCAGATCGACCACCTCCTCACGGATGTTCCCGCCCCACGGGAGAACGACGGTCGGTGGAGTGGCGCGGCTCTGCCAAAGACGGATCTGGCGCGCGCCGACGTGGATCTGCGCATTTCCGCCACCCGCGCCCAGATCGGTCGACTGCAGGCGCGGGATGTGGGCTTCTCCATTCTCGTTGCAAACGGGAAAGCGGAATTGGTGGTCGCTGACGCCACGGCTTTCGGCGGCTCGATCAAGGCCCGTTTCAATGCGGAGCCTGCCGAGGCCGGATACGCCCTGCGCGCCTCCACCGCGTTCGCGCGGGTGGATAGCGCGGCCATCTCGAACGATCTTTTTCGCAATCAAAGAGTTTCCGGCGCCGCCACGGGAGAAGCGAGTTTCGCAGGTGAAGGCGTGAGTTTCGCGCAAATCCTGTCGTCCCTTCGCGGCGCCGCAAAGGTCACGCTTACGAATGGCGACGTCACCGGCCTTGATCTGGAACAGGCCCTCAGGCGGCTGGAGAAACGCCCTCTATCCATCGCTTCAGAGATGCGTTCGGGGCGCACCGCCTTCAGCCAAGCGCAGATTGATCTGGAGATTACGGGCGGGGTCGCCAAGGTCCAGACTCTGGAAGCCAAAAGCCCCGGCGTGGATATCTCCGTCACCGGCTCGGCCTCCATTGCGCGGCGTTTGCTGGACCTGACGATCAAGGCGCGGCAAACCGGGCGGGACGACAACCAACCCGCGCCCCAGCTCAACATGGATCTGCGGGGTAATTGGGACGACCCCAATCTGATCATCGACGCCCAGAGCCTCATCCGCCGCTCCGAGGCCGCCGCGCCCCTGCTGCGCAGCCTGAATGCGCCGAAGCCAGATGGTGGGGCTGAGCCCGGGAAGCCCTAAGCCTGACGCGGCTTGCGCCGCCCCACGAGATAACCCGCTACCAGAATGACCCCCACAATGCCGATGAGGATGGCGGAGACCGCATTGATCTCCGGCGTCACGCCAAGGCGCACCTGCGAATAGATGCGCATGGGCAGGGTCGTGGAACCCGGCCCGGAGGTGAAGCTGGCGACCACCACATCATCGATGGACAGGATGAAGGCCAGCGCATAGCCCGCCAGAATGGAGGGCGCGGCAAGCGGCAGGGTCACCTGCAGAAGCGCCCTGCCGGGGGTGGCGCCCAGATCCATGGCGGCTTCTTCGAGGGAGCGGTCGAGCGTCACCAGACGCGCATGGACCACCACCGCGACGAAGCACATGCCAAGGGTCGCGTGGGCGACCACCACGGTCCAGAAGCCCCGGGGAATATCCAGCGCTACGAAGAGCAGCAGCAACGACAGGCCCGTGATCACCTCCGGCATGACCAGCGGCGCATAGATCATGGACGAGAAGGCGATGCGCCCACGAAACCTTCCGAACCGCGCTAGCGCGATGGCCGCGCAGGTTCCTACAATGGTGGCGATGAGGGCCGATACCAGCGCCACCCGCAGGCTGATCCAGGCGCTGGCGATGAGTTGCTCGTTCTCCAGCAGCGAGGCGTACCAGCGCGTCGAGAAGCCGCCCCAGACCGTAACCAGCCGCGAGGCGTTGAAGCTGTAGAGCACCAGCAGCGCGATGGGCGCATAGAGAAAGGCTAAGCCAAAGAGCAGCGCGGCGGTGCGCACGAAATGGGTTTGTTTCATGGCGGCGTCTCCGCCATCTGGCTGCGCTCATACAGCGCCATGGGAAGCACCAGCAGCGCCAGCAGAACCACCGCCACTGCGGAGGCCGCAGGCCAGTCGCGATTGTCGAAAAACTCCACCCAGAGCGTGCGCCCGATCATCAGGGTGTCGGAACCGCCGAGCAGATCGGGGATCACGAATTCGCCGATGGCGGGGATGAAGACCAGCAGGCATCCGGCCAATATCCCGGGCGCCGAAAGGGGCACGGTGATGCGCCAGAAGGCGGCGGCGGGCGAGGCCCCAAGATCCGCCGCAGCCTCCCGCAGTTCGGGCGGTTGGCGGGCAATGGCGTTGTAGAGGGGCAGCACCATGAAGGGCAGATAGGAATAGACGATGCCGATCACCACAGCCCCGTCGGTGGCGAAGATACGCAGGGGCTCGGAGATGATCCCCAGCGACAGCAGCGCGTGATTGAGCAGGCCCTCATCCTTCAGGATGGTGATCCAGGCGTAGACGCGGATGAGAAAGCTCGTCCAGAAGGGCGCGATGGCCAGCACCAGCAGAACGGGCCGCAGATGCTCCGGCGCACGCGCCATGGCGTAGGCCATGGGATAGGCGATGGCGAGGGTGAAGGCGGTGGAGATCAGCGCCATGCGTAGCGACGAGAGATAGGCCTGCGCATAGAGCCAGTCGTCGGCCAGCCCCGCATAGGCGGCGAGGCTGAGCTCGCTGAGCTTGCCGACCATCGCCTCCCAGCCATCGGCCAGATCGAAGGCTGGCGTATAGGGCGGCTGGGCGAGGGCCGCCTGCGAGAGGGAGATCTTCACCACGATCAGGAACGGAATGAGGAAGAACACCGCGAGCCACACCCATGGCGCGCCCAGCACCAGCCGTTCGGCCAGGGAGCGCCGCGCGCTCATGCGGGCAGGATCCGCGCCGCCTCGGGCGCAAAACTCAGGCGAACGGAGGCGCCGCGCTCAGGGATGAGGGCGGCCTCGGCGCCGAAGCGGGCCACGCGCACCAGTGGGCCGTTGTGGAGTTGCACACGCGCCACCTGTGTGTCGCCGCGATAGGCCCTGTCGAGCACCACGCCCGGCAGTCCCTCGTCATGCATCAGCTGAAGCAACATGCGCTCGGGCCGCACCGCCAGCGTGACGCTTTCGCCCACAGCGCCGGCGCCTGCGACGGGCGTCAAGGAGCCCAGCCCGTTCAGGCGCACAAAGCTCTGTCCGCCCTCGACACGCTCGATCACGCCCTCGAACAGGTTCACCTCGCCGATGAAGCCCGCGACGAAGCGGGAGGCGGGCTCCTCATAGATGGCGCGGGGGGCGCCCAGTTGTTCGATGCGCCCTGCCCGCATGACCGCGATGCGATGGGCCATGACCATGGCCTCATCCTGATCGTGGGTCACGAGCATGAAACCCGTGCCCAATTCCCGTTGCAGGCGCATGAGTTCGAATTGGGTTTCTTCACGCAGCTTGCGGTCCAGCGCCGCCAGCGGCTCGTCCAGCAGCAGAAGGCGCGGCTTGCGGGCGAGCGCGCGGGCCAACGCCACCCGCTGCCGCTGGCCGCCCGAGAG
>CAMDOY010000168.1 GCA_945903655.1 Rhizobium sp. Q54
CGAAATCGGCGAGATCGAGATCGAGTTCATTGCCGCTGGAGAACATGGCGCTGAACTTCACGCCCCGGTCGGCGGCGGACTTCACGAAGAATTGCACCATGCCGCCGGATTGCGAGATATAGGCGACTCCGCCCTTGGGCAGGCCCACCAATTCGTGGTTGGGATAGCCATAGAAGCGGTGATGCAGGGAATTGCCGCCCATGCAGTTCGGGCCATTCACGATGAGCCCGCTGCGCGCCACGAGATCGCGAATCGCCTGCCCGCGCGCGGCGCTTTCGGGCTCCAGCCCCTCACCCAGATTGCCCGAATAGATCGTGGCGCTTTTCAGGCCGGCGGCGACGCCCTTCTCCAGCACATCCAGCACGGCGGGCGCGGGCACGATGATCAGCGCATGGCTCGGCGCCTCCGGCAATGAGGCGAGATCGGGATAGGCGCGCTGGCCCCAGACCTCGGTCGCCCGGGGGTTCACGGGATAGACCTTGCCGGGGAACCCGCCCTTGCCCAGATTGTTGAAAATATCCGTGGGCCAGCGGGCGCGTTCTGACGCGCCGACGATGGCGACCGAGGGGGGATTGATGACAGGGAGGGGCGACTTGAAAAAGCTGCGGGCGCCGGCGTGATCGGTCAAAAGATCCTCCCTGATCCTTGCATGTCCATCTTGACCCCAGAATCCCCGATCAGGGCCCGCGAATCAATCCCATATATCGCCCAATCGCGCGCTGATTTCGTGTAGACTGCGCTTGAGCCTGTCGGAGCATTCCATGGACCTGTCCTACGCCCAGCATCTTGAGGATTATCACCTCGCCAGCGTCTTCGCCGATCAGGGCGAGGGTTTCTACATCGATGTGGGCGCGGGGCACCCGGTCGCCGACAATGTATCCTGCTGGTTCTACCAGCGGGGCTGGCGAGGGATCGTGGTCGAGCCGCAACCCCAGCTCGCCGAACTCTACGCCACCATCAGGCCGCGCGATGTCGCCGAATGCTGCGTGCTCGGCCAAAGCTCAGGCGAAGTCGAATTTCACGATGTGGAGCGCCTGCATGGCTTCTCCACCATCGTGCCGGAATTTGCGGAATCAGCGACGGGTTTTGGCGCGCGCTACGCCACCCGCAAGGTGCCCATGAAAACCCTGGCGAGCATCTGCGAGGCCCACGGCGTCACGCGCATCGATTTTCTGAAGGTGGACGTGGAAGGCGCGGAGGCGCAGGTGCTGATGGGGGGCGACTGGACGCGCCATCGCCCGCGCGTGGTGGTCTGCGAAGCCCTGGCGCCCGGCTCCATGGCGGAGAACTGGCAGGACTGGGAGCCCTTCCTGTTCGCGCACAACTATGAATTCGTGCTCTTCGACGGCCTCAACCGCTTCTATGTGGACAAGGCGGAGACCGATCTCCTCGCCCGTTTTCCGCGCGAGAAGGCGGAGTGGCTTGTCGTGCCGCACCTCGGCCACACCAACCGCGCGCCCTTCCGCGACGATCATCCGGACCATGCCTTCGCCAAGGAGTTGACCGGCGCCTTTCTGGCCATGCTGCCGAAGCTTGATCGCGAGCAGATCCTGAGCCTGGTGCTGCATGGGGAGGCGGGCGATCTCGACGCCGCCCCCACGCCCGACGACAAGGCGCGCATTCTGGCGCGGCTTTTTCCCGGTGACAAATTCGCCGAGGAAATCGACGGCGCGCGCGCCATCGACGCCCCGACCCTGCGCGCCTATTACCGCGCGCTCATCGACAGCGACGCCTTCCGCATTCTCACGGGGCGCCTGTCCATGAGCTATGACGGCGGGCAGATTCTGGATTGATCAGCATCTTCCCTCAGCCCTGAAGAGCGCTACACCAGCAAGGTTCACGCGGGTCCAACGGCGTCGCGGCCAGCGGCGGCGATTTCCGACCCGGTGGCGAGCCAGACATCCTGATGTTTGCACATATATCCCAGCGCCCCATCCAGCGCCCCGATGCGATGGGGGAAGCCGATGAGATAGGGATGGATGGCGATGCCGATCACGCGGGCCTGGGTCTCGCCCTCTCGCCAGAGCACATCGAACTGGCGGCGGATCATGGTCTCGAACTCTTCCGCCGTGCGGTTCTTTTTCTCGAAGGCGGGCTTGTCGTTCAGCTCGGTGGAATAGGGCACGGACATGATCGTGCCGCCATTCTCCAGCGTCATGGGATAGGGCTGATCATCATTCACCCAATCCGCCACATATTCGATGCCATTGGCGGCGAGGTGGTCGAGGGTGTTCCAGGTCTCCTGAAGCCCTGAGCCCAGCCAGCCCTTCGGGGCCTTGCCCGTATATTTCGTGATGGTCTCCACCGTGCGCCGCACGATTTCGGCGTCTTCGCCCGGCGGGACCTCGTTGAGACGGTGGGTGTTCGTCTCGTTATGCCCCATGAATTCCCAATCGAGCTTCTGGCAGTCCTCGATGATCTCCGGATGGTGCTTGCATAGCTCGCTGTTGAGGGCGACCGTGCCGCGCATGCCGTAGCGCTTCATGACTTCCATGATGCGGAAGACGCCGATGCGGTTGCCATAGTCCCGCACCGACCAGCCCGGCACATCCGGCACCTTGCCGCCCCCGCCCGCAGAGGCGGGGATCATGTCGGAGAGGGCGAAGAATTCGATGTTGGGGATGATCCAGACCGCGACGCGCGCACCATTGGGAAAGCGGAAGTTCGGCCGACGATTGATCGGCCGATAGGGAAAGGGTCCGTAGGAAGAGGGCTTCATGATGCAGCCTATTTTGCGGAGAGGGCCTTGATCACATCGTCAACCTTCATCACGTCAGCATATTTATGATGCAGGTCGAATAAGTTCACCTTATGGGAAATCTCGCTGCGATCGTAGCAGCATTCCTCCACCATGGTCATGTGATAGCCAGCCGAATAGCCATCCACGGTGCTGGCGCGCACGCAGCCCGAGGTGCTCTCGCCGATCACGATCAGGCTCTGGACGCCCAGTTGGGTGAGGTGGGCCGAGAGCGGCGTGCCGTAGAAGCCGCTGGCGCGCTGCTTGTTGATCACGACATCGCCGGGCTGGGGGGCGAAGTCGGGGAAGATGTCGGAATCATCGGCCAGCGGCGGGGTCATCTTGCGATGGGTCGCCTTGATCTGGCCGGGGCGGGCGGAGTCGCGGGTCTCGCCTGTGGTGTAGAAGATGGGGATTCCGGCTGCGCGGGCGGCGGCGAAGAGGCGCTTGGTGGGCTCGATGGCTCGCCAGGCGTTGATTCCGCAGGAGGAGGGGAATTCCTTGGCGACCTCGTTCACGGGATTGGCGCCGCCCCGATAGGCCGACATATAGAGGTCGATGGCGAGCAGGGCCGGGCGCGGGCCCACGAAAGTGTCGCGCTTGTAATGGGCGTAGAGCTGCAACACGTCAGCGGGGATGACATCCTGCCAGCAATGATCCTCAAAGGGGTCGATCATCGGATTGGTTCCTTTGTGCGTATGAAGGCTGCAGCCATACTATGGGTCCGCTGGGGCGATGCAAGCGCTACGCAAGAGCCGCGCCACCGGGGTGGCGTGCTGGCCCCCTGCGGTCAGATGATGAGGAGAGCGGGATGAGCACGCAAACCAGGGGCGACCTGCGCGAGGGCGAAGTCACCGTCGATGCGCCCACGCAGAGCGATGCGGGCCTCTTCTTCATCGGCGTCATCCATACGCCCTGGCCCCAGAGCCGGGATTGCCCCCGCCAGGGCGACCATGAGAACGGGCCGATCTGCCGGATCGAGGTGCAGGAGCCCTGGCGCGCGGCGCTCAAGGGGCTTGAGGGGCACAGCCACGCGCAGATCCTCTACTGGATGCATCTGGCCCGGCGCGACCTCGTGTTGCAGAGCCCGCGCTCCAACGGGGAGACCACGGGGACTTTCGCGATTCGCTCGCCCAACCGCCCCAATCCGGTTTCTTCCTCGCTGGTCGCCATCGTGGAGGTCGGGCCGGATCATGTGCTGGTGCGCGGGCTGGATTGCGTGGATGGCACCCCCCTCATCGACATCAAGCCGGAGCGCTGCCCCGAGGCGCCCCGCCCCAAGGGCGCATAAAATGTCTCTTTCATTGGTTTGCGTCGCGAATGGCCCTATGCTGCCGGGGCGGCGGCGCGGCCGCGCTTTTGCGGGACAGATGTCGTGACAATCATTCCCAGCGGCGCTTTTGATCCCTCCAAGACTGCGGGCCTGTTCAAGCTGGTCTTCCCCTCGGTCATGCTGCCCATGTTCATGGCGGTCAGCGATTCGACCATGGTGGCCAGCGCCCTGCCCGCCATGGCCGCCAGCCTTGGGGATGTGGAGCGCGTGTCCTGGGTGGTGGTGGCCTATCTGGTGGCGGCCACCATCGCGGCGCCCGTCTATGGCTATCTCGGCGATGTCTTCGGGCGTCGGCGGCTGATGTTTTTTGCGCTCGCCCTTTTCATGGGCGCCTCCGTGCTCTGTGCGCTGGCGCCTTCGGTGCTGTGGCTGGCGGCGGCGCGCGTGCTGCAAGGCTTTGGCGGGGGCGGGCTCATGTCCCTGTCCCAGGCGCTCATCGGCGAGGTGGTGCCGCCCCGCCAGCGTGGCCATTACCAGAGCTATCTGGCGACGGTGGCGACGGTCTCCGCCGTTTTTGGTCCGGTGGCGGGCGGCTTGCTGACGGAACATCTGGGTTGGAAGTCGATCTTTCTCATCAACCTGCCTCTGGGCCTTCTGGCCTATGGGCTCATGTTTCGCATCCCCCATCGCGCGGGCGTGCGCCATGAGGCATGGAGCTTTGATGGGCAGGGCCTGTTCTGGTTCGTCAGCTTCATCGCGCCGATCCTCATCGCCATGGAGCAATTGCGCCACTTCGATCCCTCCACCGCCCCCCTGGTGGCCGCGCTTCTTGCTTTGGCGGGTCTTTCGCTGTTCCTGTTGCTGCGGCGCGAACGGGTCGCCCCCGCCCCCCTGCTGCCCATCGCCTTGCTGTCTCAGCCGGTGATCTGGCGAGCCAATGGCATGGCGGCCTGCCATGGGGCGACCCTGACAGCGCTGGTGGCCTTTTTGCCCATCTATCTGCGGGTGACCCATGGCCTCTCGGCCTCGCAAATGGGGCTCCTGCTGACGCCCATCAGCATCAGCATCGGCATAGGGTCCATTATCACGGGCCGCCTTGTGACCCGCACAGGCCGCACCATGGTCTTTCCCGCCTGGGGCCTCATCGGCGCGACGCTCTGCTTGCTGGCCTTCGCCCTCTTTGGCGCCGCCATGACCTTAGCCCAGGTCATGACGCTCCTGACGGCGGCGTGTTTCTTCCTGGGCACGGTGATGGCGGTGGTTCAGGTCACCGTCCAGTCGGCGGCCGGGCGCAAGGCCCTGGGGACGGCGGCGGGCTCGGTGCAGTTTTCGCGCACGGTGGGCGCAGCCCTTGGCACGGCCCTGCTGGGTTCGATCCTCTTCGCCACCCTGGCCTTCATCGATCCCGACGCGCCCGCCATGTTCGGTAAGCTCGTGGACATGGGCGCAGCCGGCATGGCGGCTCTGTCGCCCGCCCGCCAGAGCGTCATGTCCGATCTGATCGCCTTCGCCTTCCGGCTGGCCTTCCTGATCCTGCCCTTGTTCACGGCCCTTGGCGTCATCCTGGCCTGGACCAATCCCAGCCGCCGGATCTGACCCTTAAGCGGACATGAACACCGGAATCGTCGCCTTGGCGAGGATCAGACTGGTGGCGCCGCCGAAGAACATCTGGCGCAGGCGGCTCTGGGTATAGGCGCCCTTCACCAGGAGGTCGCCGCCCAGCGCCGCGGCGTTTTCCAGAATGGCGTCGCCATGGGAGCGGCCCTTGGCGCTGCGCTCCAGCGCCTCCGCCGCTATGCCATTGGCGCGCAGATTATGGGCGAGTTGTTCGCCGGTGGGTCCATTGACCTTGTGTTCGGAAATGGTGAGCACCACAACCCGCCGCGCCTTCGCCAGAACGGGCATGCAGAAGGTGGTGGCGCGGGTGGTCTCCGTGCTCTGGTTCCAGGCGATGATCACCGTATCGCCCAACATGGCGGGCGCCCTGGGCGGGGCCAGCAGCACGGGCCGTCCGCTCTCGAAGAGGGCCGCCTCGGTGGTGGCCATGCGTGCGTCGCCCCGCTCGGCGCCGGGGCGCCCCAGAACCGTCAGGTCGAAAATGCGCGCATAGGACGAGACATGGGAATCGCCGAAGGCGGCCTCCCCCGCCCAGCCCCAGGACAGACCCTGCGTCTGCGCCGCATGGGCCGGGACCTTCTCGGCCTCCATGAAAGCGGTGAAGCGATGCTGGCTTTCCTCGGCCATCTCGCGCCAGGTGTTCTGGTCCGCCGCCGTCCAGCTGACGGGCATGTCGAAAGCCACGAGGTCCGGCAGATCCGGTCCCAGCGGCATGCCCTCGATGTAGCTGTCGAAGCGACGGGCGAAGAGCAGCGCCGTCATGAAGACCGAGTCGATGGAGGAATGCAGTTCGACGGGAACCAGGACATTTTTCATGAGCGGCTCACTCCCTTGGAAATGGTTGAGCAAGGATAGCAGATCGCGTCGCGCGCGTCAGTGAATTCGCCGTTATCGTCCCGTCCCGCCCTGCAGGAAGCGGCCGAAGGCGGCGAGCGTGGCTTCGGAGACATGATGCTCGATGCCCTCCGCGTCCGACTCCGCCGCCTCGCGCGGCACGCCCAGCGCCAGCAGGATCTCCACGACCAGCCGGTGCCGGGCGCGCACCCGGTCCGCCAGTTCATGTCCCTGCGGGGTGAGGAAGACGCCGCGATAGGGTTTGGAGGTGGCGAGGCCCTCGCGCTTCAACCTGGCGATGGTCTTGATGGCGGTGGCGTGGGAGACGCCAAGGCGTCTGGCGACATCGGTGGGGCGCGCTTCGCCGCTCATGGTCAGGAGGTCGTCGATCAGTTCGACATAATCCTCCAGCAGGGCCGTCGACTGGGCGGTGCGGGTCTTGCCGAACCGGCTCGCCTGAGTCGTCTCAGCCGGCAATTCGCCTGGAGCCGTCGCGCGTGGCGCCTTCGCCTCGGCAGTCATGGGCTTCTCCCCCGGGCGCCTAACAGAGGCCCCGTCCACGCCGCAGCCAAACGTGACTTCGCGCGGGGCGTCAAGTCCAGGCGCAGGTTCGCCTCAAATCTTCAACATGGGCCGCTGGTTGACGACGGGCGCACGGCTTGTCTCGGCCCGTGTCCGGGTGCGGATGGCGGTGGCCCAGGCCAGCGCCGCGCAGGCGATCTGGGTGGTCCACCACAATTGCGAGATCGAGACGCCCGCGATGCAGATCGTCAAAACCGTGGCGACGCCCGCCATCAGAAAGGCGCCCGTGCCCCGGCCCGCGCTGGCGGCGGCGGTGAAGGCGACCCACATCAGGCAGGCGCTCGCCGCCGCGCCCACGAGGCCGAGTTCATACCAGATCTCGAAGAGGACGCCGCGCGGCGCCCCGGCAGGCAGAAGTCCTGCGCCGAGGGCCCGCGCCGCCGTGTCAAATCCATGGCCGGTGATGAGCTTCAGACCCTCGGACCGCACAATCTCCGCCCAGATATGGAGCGTGCCGAAGAGGCTGTCCTGATCGAGGCGGCTCGCCAGCGG
>CAMDOY010000169.1 GCA_945903655.1 Rhizobium sp. Q54
GCGTCTTCAAAAGCCTGCGCCCGGCCCTGCGCCCCGGTGCGGCCCACATTGGCGCGGCCATCGGTCATCAGCACCACCAGCGGCGTCTGCCCCTTGCGGCGCACGGTGTCGGCGAGGGCCAGCGCCGTCTCGATGCCCGCCGCGATGGGGGTGCCGCCGCCGCCCGGCAGGCCCGCCAGCACGCGCTTGGCCCGGGCGAGGGAGCGGGTGGGGGGCAGCACGACCTCGGCAGTCTTGCCGCGAAAGGCCACCAGCGCCACGCTGTCGCGCCGCGCGTAGCAGTCCACCAGCAGCAGTTCGATGGCGCCCTTGACCTCCGCCAGCCGCTGCATGGCCGAGGAGCCCGAGGCGTCCACCACGAAAATGGCCGAGGTCTCCCGGCGCTGCTTGAAACGCTTGATGCGGAAATCTTCCGCGTGAACGACCACGCGGCGCGCGCTCTCGTCCTCCAGCCCCTTGCGCCGCATCCGCTGCCAGGGGGCGGCGGCGCGTAGCGTATCGACGAGGCCCAGGCGCCCCTCGCGCAACTGGCCCTGCCGCGCGCCGATGGGCCGTCCGCGTTTGCCCGCTGGCGCATTGGCGCCCGATTTCCCGCCCCGCTCGGATTTGACCCGCATGGCGCGCCCGGCCTGAAGCTGCGCCAGCAAGCCCGGGGGAATGGCGGCCAGCGCCGCCGCCAGCACGAGATCGGTCAGGTCCGGAAGATCCTGCTTGTCCTGCGGTTCGTTGTTGTCGGGTGGGGTCTCCGGGGGCTGACGATCCTGTTCGTCGTCGGGCTTGGATTCGGTCTCGTCCGGCTGGTCTTCTTCCGGCGCGGGCTCGCTAGTGGGAAACATGGTGGCGCGGGGCGCGAGCACGAAGCGGGCGGCGCTCATGATGTCCTCTTCCTCCAGCGCCTGCGCGCCCCGCAAGGCGCAGGCGGCGCAGGCGGCGCGTAGCGCCAGCGAAATCGCCCGCAGGGACTCGACCCCCAGCCGCGCGGCGACCGTCACCAGCGCCTCGATGGCCTTGTCGTCGACCCGCACGCTGGCGAGGCGTTCGCGGGCGTCGGCTACATCTTCCTCCGAGGCGACGTTTTCGCGGGCGCAGCGATGGCCCACTTCGTTCAAATCCAGATGAAAGGCGAGGCGGTCGAGCAGGGCGGCGGGCGGGCGCTCGTCATCGCCCTGGCCCTCATCCAAAGCCACAACGCCAAAGCGGGCGGGGGCGCGCAGGGAAAGGCCCTCGCGCTCGGCGCTGACCTCCCCGCTGTCCAGAGCGCTCGCGATGCGGGCCGCGGTTCCCGTGGTGATGCGCTCGGCCATGGCCAGCACCAGAAAGCCCCCGTGGGCCTCGGCCATCAGGCCGGTCTGGGCCACGGGCCGTCCGGCGCGCAGGGTCGCGGGCAGATCAAGGCCGCCCAGCAAGCGCTCGTCGCCAATGCTCAGGGGCGCGCGGCGAAACGGCGCCTTGGCGGGCGCGAGGCTGCGCAAAAGATCCATCCAGGCGTCGCGGACAGGCCCCGCAGCCGCATGCAGGGCCACCCCGCCAAGCCGGGGATCCACAGCGAACAGGGCGGCCGCCTGAGTGGCGAAGGACCAGGCGGCGTCTTGGGCCGCGTCCTGTTCGCGCGGGCGGCTCATGCCGCGAAGAGTTCGTTGACGGCGCGCTCCACGCGCACCGTGGAGCCCGCATCGTCAAGCGGATTGCGGCGCAGGCGATGGCTCAGGGCGAAGGGCGCCACCCGGCGCAGATGCTGGTCGCTCACGCGGGCGTCGCCTTCGAGGCAGGCCAGCGCCCGGGCGGCGCGAATCAGGGTCAGCTCCCCGCGCAATCCATCGGTGCCCAGGGCCACGCAGAGCCGGGCGGCGCTTTCCAGCGCGGCGTCGGGAGTCACGATGGCGCCGAGGGCCTCGCGCGCCGCGAGGATCTTGCGTTGCAGCTTGCGCTCCTCGGCGCTCCATTTTTTCGTGAAAGCTTCGGGATCGCGCTCGAAAGCCTCGCGGCGTTTCACCACCTCGATGCGGGTGGGAATGTCGGTCGGGGTCTTCACATCCACGGCGAGGCCGAAACGATCGAGCAATTGGGGGCGCAACTCGCCCTCTTCCGGGTTGCCGCTGCCGATCAGCACGAAGCGGGCGGGATGGCGCACGCTGAGGCCCTCGCGCTCGATCACATTCTCGCCGGAGGCCGCCACATCCAGCAGCAGGTCCACCAGATGGTCCTCCAGCAGATTGGCCTCGTCGATATAGAGAAAGCCCCGGTTGGCGCGGGCCAGCAGGCCCGGCTCGAAGGCCTTTTCGCCCATGGACAGGGCGCGTTCCAGATTCAGCGCGCCCACGACCCGGTCCTCCGTCGCGCCCAACGGCAGATCGACCACGGGGACGGAGGAGGTCGCGGTCTTCAGTTTGCCCTTGGCGTTGAGCCCCTGGCAGGCCTCGCAGAGGCGCTCGGGCTTGCCGGGATCGCAGTTGTAGACGCAGCCGCTGACCACGGAAATTTTCGGTAGCAGCGCCGCCAGCGCCCGCACCGCCGTGGATTTGCCCGTGCCCCGGTCGCCAAACACCAGAACGCCGCCAACCGAAGGGTCGACCGCCGCGATCATGAAGGAGAGCTTCATATCGTCCTGGCCGACGATGGCGGAAAAGGGAAAGGGCAGAGCCATGAGCGCAATCGCTTTCAAGCCGGGGTCACGGGGCCGGACCGAGGTCAAGGGGCGGAAAAGCGGATCCTCTCCCCGCGCCCTCCCATCGAAGGCGGTTGCGGATCGCGGCGCTTCCCGCCTATGTAAATACACCTGCCCGGTACATGTGTCACTATTAATTTACACAAATGCCTTGACAAGGCCCCAAATTGTCAATGACTCTTGTCACAACCATGGGGGGATCACGTCTGCTCGCAGTGCGAGCGTCGGGCGCGGTCCTTCGAAAGTCCTCGCAGTCAAAGAGTCAGACGCTTTCATGACCACATCCGCACCGAACAAGTTTCTCGCCACGCTGGATGGCGCCGCCCAGAGCGTTCCCCCCATCTGGCTCATGCGCCAGGCTGGCCGTTACCTGCCGGAATATCGGCAGATCCGGGCGGAGGCGCAGTCTTTCCTGCATTTCTGCTACACGCCGAAACTGGCGGTGGAAGCCACCCTGCAGCCCATCCGGCGCTTTGGTTTTGACGCCGCGATCCTGTTCAGCGACATCCTCGTGATCCCCGACGCCCTCGGCCAGAAGGTTGGCTTCGAGAGTGGCGAGGGCCCGCGCCTCACCCCCATCGCGACACAGGCCGACTTCGACGCCCTGCGCATGGATCTCGACATGGACCGCATCGGCAAGGTGCTGGAGACCGTGGGCCTCGTGCGCGCGGCGCTCCCTTCGGAGACCGCGCTGATCGGTTTCTGCGGCGCCCCCTGGACCGTCGCCACCTATATGATCGCGGGACGCGGCACGCCCGATCAGGCGCCGACCCGGCGCTTCGCCTATGAGCAGCCCGAGCTGTTTCAGGCCATCATCAACCGTCTCGTGGATGTCTCCTCCGACTATCTCGTGCGCCAGCTGCGCGCGGGCGCCCAGGCCGTGCAGATCTTCGACAGCTGGTCGGGCGTGTTGCCGGTGGCGGAGTTCGAGCGCTGGTGCCTCGCCCCCGTGCGCGCCATGGTCGAGAAGGTGCGCGCCGCTGAACCCAACGCGCGGATCATCGCCTTCCCGCGCGGCGGCACCTCCCATCTGCACCAATTCGCTGAAATGCCGGGCCTGCGTGGCATTGGCCTCGACACCAATGTGGATCCCGATTGGGCGGCGGCCACCCTGCCCCCCAGCGTCACCCTGCAAGGCAATCTCGATCCCATCGCCATATTGACCGGCGGGCGCGGGCTTGATGAAGCGGCTGACCGCATTCTCAGCGCGTTTCAGGGGCGGTCGCATATCTTTAATCTAGGTCATGGAATCCTGCCCGAAACCCCCATAGCCCATGTCGAGCAATTGTTGCGGCGGGTGCGCGGCGCCTGACGCGGCGCGGCGGAGCATGTGAGGGAAACATGAAAGATTTTGCGGACGAAAAACAGCGCGCGCGGGACTGGTTCGAATCCCTGCAACTGAAGCTCATCGCGGCGATGGAGACCATCGAGCAGGAATCCACCGGCCCCTTCGACGCCAGCGCGCGCGAGCCCGGACGCTTCGAGCTCTCGCCCTGGTCGCGCACCGATCACAGTGGCGAGCCCGGCGGCGGCGGGCGCATGGGCATTCTGCACGGGCGCGTCTTCGAGAAGATGGGGGTGCATACCTCCACGGTCTTTGGAACCTTCGCGCCCGAATTCGCCAAGCAGATTCCCGGCGCCGATGTGGACCCGCGCTTCTGGGCCTCGGGCATTTCCGTCATCGCCCATCCCTGGAACCCCCATGCGCCGACCGTTCACATGAACACGCGCTTTGTGGTGACTTCGAAAGCCTGGTTTGGCGGCGGGGCGGATCTGACGCCTGTTCTGGTGCGTCGCCGCTCGCAGGAAGATGCGGACTCCCTGGCCTTCCACGGCGCCATGCGCGGCGCTTGCGAGCGCCATGCCGCCATCGCGCCCTATGACAAATACAGGGATTGGTGCGACGAGTATTTCTTCCTGAAGCACCGCAACGAGCCGCGCGGAATCGGCGGCATCTTCTATGATTATCTCAACAGCGGTGGCGATCCCGTGAACTCAGGCTGGGAGGCCGATTTCGCCTTCACGCGCGATGTCGGCGACAGTTTCGTGGGCCTCTATGCGGACATCATGCGCGCCAATATGGCGACCCCCTGGACGCAGGCGGATCGCGAGGAGCAGCAGATGCGGCGCGGCCGCTATGTGGAGTTCAACCTGCTCTATGATCGCGGCACGATCTTCGGCCTGAAGACGGGCGGGAATGTGGATTCGATCCTGTCCTCCATGCCCCCCACGGTGCGCTGGCCCTGAGGGGTTTCGCCCCCGAGCCCGCCAACGATCAGCCCCGCTGCGCATGCTGATCGTTGGCGCTTCGTCAAGCGAAAAGCCCTGCCGTCAATCGCTCATCACCAGCGCCCAGAACACCTTGTACTTCGTGCCCGGCGCATAGGCGCTGGCGATTCCCATGCGGCGCATCTTGCCATTCAGCAGGTTCTCGTTGTGGGGGCGGGAGTTGCGCCAGCCGGAGATGGCGTCGGCCAGCGTGTGATAGCCCGCCGAGATATTCTCCACCGCCGTGGTGTGCCCCAGCCCCGATCCATCCAGGCGCTTCTGCAACGTGCCGCGCACCTCATGGCTCATGGAGTCCGCCGCCGCCATGGCGTCCGCCTGCTTCTGCGCTTCGGCCAGCAGCAGCGGATCAAGCGCGACCGTCGAGAGGCCATTGTTGCGGCGATAGATCAAGATCAGGTCCCGCGCCGCCACCGTATCCACCTTCGCATCGCGCGAGGCCATGGAGAGGTAGAAGCTGGGCTGTCCCGTGGGGATGTCGAGGGGCTTTTGCGCGCAGGCGGCGAGGCTCAGGAAAGCGGCGAGGGCGGTCAGGCGGACGGTCAGATGGCGCATGGTTCTCATTTCTAAGCGATCAGGATTTGGCTTTAGGCAGGGCGCCGAGAACAGCTTCAATCCGCTCGAGCCCTGCGATGGCGATGGTGGGGGGCGCGGCGGCAGGCGGGGTGAAGTCGATGCCCGCAGCCTTGAAGCGTTTGAAGATGTCGAAATGCAGATCGCTCTTCACCCGGCCGGAGGTTTCGACGTCGGCGACAAAGCACATCAGCTCGAATTTCAGCAGGGTCTCCGTCATGCCGACGAAGGAGACAAAGGGGGCGGGGATCCGCAGCACCAGGTCCTGCTCCTTGGCGCAGGCGATCAAAGTGTCGCGCACCACTTCGGGATCGGCGCTCATGTGGACGCTGATGGGGATCTTGATGCGCCCGGTCTTGTCGCCGCGCACCCAGTTCTTCACCACGCCGGTGACGAGGTTGGAGTTGGGTACGATCATGGTGGCGCGGTCGAAGGTTTCAATTTCCGTCGAGCGCACATTGATGCGCCGGACATAGCCCTGCTCCTCGCCCAGCACCACCCAGTCGCCCACGCGAATGGCGCGCTCCCACAGCAGGATCAGACCCGAGACGAAATTGTTGACGATGGATTGCAGGCCAAAGCCGATGCCGACCGACAGGGCGCCCGCAACGATGGCCAGCTTGTCGAAGCTCAGCCCCATATAGCCAAGGCCCACGGCGGCGGCGATGACAAAGCCGATATAGCCCACGCTCGTGCGGATGGAGTTGCGCAAGCCCGCATCCAGCTGGGTGCGCGGCAGCAGGGTCGATTCCAGCCAGTGCTGGAAGCCGCGCGTCAGCGCAAAGCCGATGGCGAAGAGCAGCACCGAGACGATGATGCCCGAGAGGGAGATCGTCACATCCCCCACCTTGAAGCCGAAGAAGGCGGCGCGGATGCTGGAGAACATGTCGTCGGATTCGACGCCCCAGGGCGCCAGCGCCAGCATGACGGCGGCTGTGATGAGCCCGAGCTGCGCCGCGCCCGCCAGCAGCACCGACCATTGATCAAGGGACTCGCGGCGCAGGCCAAGGCTGACCATCAACGCCCGGCCCACGCGGGCCTGGGGCTGCAAGCCCTGCCCGATGGATTCGCGCGCCAGCGTCAGCAGCAGATAGAGCCCGCAGCCGATGAAGGTGACCCAGACGATCTGCTCCACGAGGAAGGCGGCGAAGGAGACATAGCCGATGAGCGTGGCGAGGATGATGGCGGCGACGCAGGCCCAGATGGCGAGGCGCATGGGCCCATACCAGTCGCGCTGGGGCGTCAGTTTCGGGCCGAGGCAGGCGTCTTCCTCATCGGGCTGCTGGGCGATGCCCTGCAGGCCCATGGCGAGCATCCCCGCCACCACAAGACCCGCCAGACCGCGCAGCGCCACCGAGAGAGCGAGGCCCGCGCCGATGACCTCGATCAAGGCCTCCATCACCTTGGCGGCGGAGACGAAGATCGCAACGGTCAGGGCGAGCCGGGCCAGCCGCTCCACGGTGCGGTCGCTCAGATCCAGCAGGCGCCAATGGGGCAGGCCAGGGGCCAGCAAGCCCCGGGCGATGGCCACCGTGATCGCCACCCGCGCAACCCCGTCCCACAGGCTGGCCACCAGTGGTTCGAGCCGCATGTTGAAAAGCCCGAGCCCGCGCCAAAGACCGATCAGCAGGGCGATGGCGACCAGGGGCGTGACAGCTGTTGACGCGACCACCCAGATGGCGCCCCGCGCCTTAGTGAAGACGCTGATCTCCAGCTTGGCGGGATCGCGGCGCACCACGCGGCGCTGCAGTTTCAGCACGGCGGCGTAGCCCAGCGCGATGGCGAACGTACCAGCGAGGAAGCCCAGCATGGCCCAGCCTTCGAGCCGGGTCGCCGCCGCGCTCCACCAGGCGCTGGAAATGATCCCCAGCGCCCGCAGATCAGTCGGGGTCTCGCGCCAGATGGAGGTCCAAAGGCTCGGGCTCAGAATGCTGGAGCTGCGGGCCAGCAGGGTGCGGGTGAAGAGATCGCGCCGAAGGGACAGGATGGTTCCC
>CAMDOY010000170.1 GCA_945903655.1 Rhizobium sp. Q54
ATTGGACAGGGTGGAGTGCTGGTGCAGGATGTTGAGATTGAGCTGGTTCGGCCACCAGTCCTTGTTGGACCGGCCGGTGTGTGTCGTATTCGACGGGGCCCCGTGCATCACCGGGCACTTGCCCAAGCTGGTCGGCTTGCTGTCATCCATTACTTTTCCCTCCATTCAACTGGTTGCGCTGAGTTCGGATATGAGTGACGCTTCAAAAATCCCCTGCGGATTCCGAAAGCCCCTGTCGAGACGAAATCGCCCTGTCTTATATGCCTCTGCCTTGCATTATTGAAGGGCTCACCGCAAGCGAGATTCATCGTGTTGATCGATGGGCGGGAGCATGACGATAGCTTTGGGCTATCGTCGCTAACGGGCTGACGCTCCGTCAAGCCTCGCCCCCCGCCGACTGACGACACCTATGATTCTGCCGCGAAGGCCCTTTGTCAAACGCCGCCGGGCATCCCGGACGCGCTATCAGAACTAGCCCCTGCGCCCCAGGGATGGAAATCGGTTTTGCCTGTGAAGATGATCGGCTTGGCCTATGGCGGGCTTTCATCCCAGTCGCCGGACGCAGTCGGGCAGGCTGGCGCATACAATTTCCGCCAATCTTTCCATGGCCTTGCGTCGCGGGGTGCCGCGCCGGAAGACCAATCTCACCTTGCGGGAGGCGTTTTCGCCCTGGATGGGGCGAAAGGCGATCTGGTCCTTCAGCCCCGCCCAGTTCGCCATGGCGAGCCGGGGGGCGAGGGTCAGGCCGTATTTTGCGGCGGTTAGTCGCACCAGGGTCTCCAGGGAGGCCGCGCGCAGGTCCGCCGAGCCCGCCAGAGACGGCTCCGCGCCTTGGTGCGCGCAGAGGTTGAGCGCCTGATCCCTCAGGCAATGGCCGTCGGTCAACAGCAGGAGTTGCCGGGGATCTATGGCGTTCAGGTCGATTTCCGCCTGCTGCGCCAGCGGATCGCCCGTGGGCATGGCGAGCCAGAAGGATTCCTCGAAAAGATCAATTTCCGCCAGCCGATCCGTACCGGGATCGGTGGCGATCAGGGCGGCGTCGATGCGCCCATCGGACAGGGGCGGCAGGAGGTTGCCGGTGAGATCTTCCACCAGCATGAGCGGGGCATTGGGCAGGTCTGTGGCGGCGCGCGGCAGGACGAAAGGCATGAGATAGGGCGCCAAGGTGGGGATCACCCCCAGCCTGATGGGGCCTGCGAGGGGATCGCGGCTCGCCCGGGCGGCGGTCACGATGTCGTTGACTGCGGCCACACAACGTCGCGCGTTCACAAGGATTTGTTCGCCCACCGGCGTCAGCCGCACCTGTTTGCCGACCCGCTCGAAGATCGTGACCCCCAGCTCCTCCTCCAGTTTCAGAATCTGGCCAGAGAGCGTGGGCTGGCTGACATGGCAGGCCGTGGCGGCGCGGCCGAAATGGCCGAGTTCCGCGACGGAGATCACATAGCGCAGGTCGCGCAGGTTCATTGGGGTCTCGCAGCTAGATAGGCAATCTCGATCAAACTATTTGATCTGATCGGGATTATCAATTCTGAGCCTCCGCTCATGTGGGCGTGGGCTGGCGCCTTGTGCCGTTGGGGCCGGGCGGTTATAAGCGCGCTCCTTCTCACCACAGAAAGTTCGAGCCCTCCCATGGCGGTTCAGCGCACCTTTTCCATCATCAAGCCCGACGCGACGCGTCGCAACCTCACCGGCGCCGTCAACGCCACCATCGAGCAGGCTGGCCTGCGCATCGTCGCCCAGAAGCGCGTGCTCATGACCCGCGCCCAGGCCGAGACCTTCTACGGCGTCCACAAGGAGCGTCCCTTCTTCGGCGAGCTCGTCGATCAGATGACTGCTGGCCCTGTGGTCGTGCAGGTGCTGGAAGCCGAAGACGCCATCGCCCGCTACCGCGCCGTCATGGGCGCCACCAACCCGGAGAAGGCCGACGCCGGCACGATCCGCAAGCTCTTCGCCCTCAACATGGGCGAGAACACGGTCCATGGCTCCGACGCCCCCGAGACCGCCGCCATCGAAATCGCCCAGTGGTTCTCGGAAAACGAGATCGTCGGCTAAGCTGACATCGCTGGCCTGTTTGAAGAGGGGTCGCCCAGCGCGGCCCCTCTTTTCTTTTGCGCGATGCGCTGCAATGCTGGGCCATGAGCACAGCTGAGATCGACACCGTCCACCGACCCTCCGTCTGCCCGCATGATTGCCCCTCGGCCTGCGCGCTGGATGTGGAGGTTATCGAGGGCAAGCGCATCGGGCGCATTCGCGGCGCGCAGGACCAGACCTATACGGCTGGCGTCATCTGCGCCAAGGTCGCCCGCTACGCCGAGCGCATCCATCATCCCGAGCGTTTGCTTTATCCGTTGAAGCGTGTGGGAGCGAAGGGCTCGCGTCAGTTCGAACGCATCTCGTGGGATGAGGCGCTCGATCTCATCGCCGAGCGCTTCCTCGCCGCCGAGCGTGAGCATGGGGCGCAGAGCGTCTGGCCCTATTATTATGCGGGCACCATGGGCCGCGTGATGCGCGACGGGCTCAACCGCCTCACCCATGCGAAGAAATATTCGCGCTTCTATGGGACGATCTGCGTCAACCTCGCCTGGCCCGGGGTCATTGCGGGGCAAGGTCGGCTCGCCGGTCCCGATCCCCGGGAAATGGCGAAGTCCGATTGCGTGGTGATCTGGGGCACCAATGCGGTTTCCACGCAAGTCAATGTGATGACCCACGCCATGCGCGCCCGCAAGGAGCGCGGCGCCAAGATCGTGGTCATCGACATCTATCGCACGCCGACCATGGAACAGGCGGATATGGCCCTGTGCCTGCGTCCGGGAACCGATGGGGCGCTGGCCTGCGCAGCCATGCATGTGCTGTTTCGCGATGGTCTGGCGGATTGGGATTACCTGCGTCAATACACCGATGCGCCCAAGGAATTGCAGGCGCATTTGCAAACGCGCACACCCCAATGGGCCGCAGCTATTACTGGTCTCAGCGTCGCCGAGATCGAGGCCTTCGCGAAGCTCGTTGGCGAAACAAAGCGCACCTTCTTCCGGCTCGGTTATGGCTTCTCCCGCCAGCGCAATGGCGCGGTGAACATGCATGCGGCCCTGAGCATCGCAGCCGTCACCGGCGCGTGGAAATATGAAGGCGGCGGCGCCTTTCACAACAACGCGGCGATCTATCACTGGAAGCAGTCCACGTTGGAGGGACGTGAACTCGTCGATCCCTCCACCCGCGTGCTCGATCAATCGCGCATCGGCGCGATCCTCACCGGCGACCGCGACGCCCTGCAAGGCGGCGGGCCGATCAAGGCCATGCTGATCCAGAACACCAATCCCATGTCGGTCGCGCCCGATCAGACCCTGGTGCGACAGGGCTTCGCCCGCGAGGATCTCTTCACCGTCGTGCATGAGCAATTCATGACGGAGACGGCGGCCATGGCCGATGTGGTGCTGCCCGCCACCATGTTCCTCGAACATGCCGACATCTATTCGGGCGGCGGCCATCAATATGTGGAATTCGCCGACAAGCTGATTGATGCGCCGGGCGAATGCCGCACCAATCACGACGTGATCTGCGCCATCGCAAAGCGCGTGGGCGTCACCCATCAAAGCTTCGACATGAGCGCGCGCGACCTCGCCGCGATCACCCTGCGCGAGTCCAACCTGCCCGCGCTGGAGGAGTTGGAAAAGAGCAACTGGATCGACGTACAGCCCGACTTCGAGACCGCGCATTTCCTGAAAGGGTTCGCCTGGCCCGATGGCAAGTTCCGCTTCAAGCCGGATTGGCCCTCGACGCCCTTCGGCAACATAGGTCCGCAGGGACCCTGGCGCGCACTCCCCAGCTTGCCCGACCATTGGGATGTGCTGGAAAACACCGACGAGGCCCATCCCTTCCGCCTCGCGACCAGCCCGGCGCGCAGCTTCCTCAACTCCACCTTCAACGAGACGCCATCATCGCGCGCGCGGGAGGGACGGCCCGAGGTGATGATTCACCCTGAGGATGCGCGGCGTCTGGGGATCGCCGAAGGAGACGAGGTTTCGATGGGCAATGGGCGCGGCGAAGTGCGCCTGCATGCGCGTTATTTCGATGGATTGCAGGCGGGCGTCCTGATTTCGGAGGGCATCTGGCCCAACGAGGCTTTCACGGATGGCAAGGGCATCAACACGCTGACCTCAGCTGATTCTCCCGCCCCCTTCGGCGGCGCCGCCTTCCACGACAACAAGGTGTGGCTGAAACGCATGGTTTCCTAGGGAATCCCGCACGAAGGTCCCTCTGGTTCTTGTGTGGCGCCTTGTTTGGATGGTATCGCCGGGGTGGATTGAAGCTTCAGTCTGTTTTTCGTCTCAGGGGGTTTTCGTGCGCTCCAAGCTTGCTCTGTTCACAGCTGTCGCTTTCGCCTGCCTCTCCACGGTCGCCCTTGCGGGCGCACGGCCGCCGGGCGTGCCCTCGGGCTTTGACCGTCCCCCCACCGATGACGAGATGCGCAGCCGCCTGCGCGACATCTGCACCCAGCTTGTCATCGCCGATGGCAAGAAGGCGGATGTGGCGGGCCGTCGCTGCGGCTGCTATTCCAAAGGCGTGGTCAAGGCCATGACCCCCGGCGAGCGCGACGAGATGCGCGTCACGGGCAAGTTCTCGCCCAGCGCCCAGCCCAAGGCCAAGAAATTCATGGCGAGCTGCCGCGTCAGCGGTTGAGTATCTGCAACGTCTGCGTCGCAAATAAATCAGCGCCCCTGGCTTGGCCAGGGGCGCTTCTGTATTTGGGGATGGTCGCGCCAGCGAATTACAGGCGCTTGCCCGCGATATCCGCGCCCTCGCGCAGCGCGCTCAGCTTTTTCCAGGTCACGACCGGATCAATCTTGCCGTAGCCCGCGAAAGTGCCAAAGCCGCAATCGGTGCCAGCGATCATCCGGTCCGCGCCGACGATAGCGGCGTAGCGCTCGATGCGCTGGGCGATGAGTTCGGGATGCTCCACATAGTTGGAGCAGCTGTCGATGAGGCCGGGCACCAGCACCGTATTGTCAGGCAGTTTGGCGTCGCGCCAGACGGTCCATTCGTGTTCATGGCGGGGATTGGCGCCCTCGAACAGAAGCTGTGTTGGACGCGCCTTCAGGATGGGCCCGATCACCTTTTCCAGGGCTATGTCGTGATCATGGGGGCCTTCGTAATTGCCCCAGCAGATGTGCATGCGCATGCGCTCGGCGGGGATATTGGCGGTGGCGGCGTTCAGCGCCTCTACATTCTGCTCGGCGCGCTTGAGGAACTCGGATTCGCTCAGTCCCTGAAAGCCCGTATGGGCGGCCATGGCGAGATCGGGCGCATCAAGCTGCAGGTCAAAGCCCGCCGCGATGATCGCCTCATATTCGGGCCGCATGGCCTCGATGAGATCGGCGAGATAGGCCTCGTGGGTGGGATAAAACTGATTTGGCTGGAAGGCCGTGACGAGGCCCGGCGAGGCCGCGTTCATGAATCCGCGAACAGACCGCCCCTCCTTGGCCATGGCCGCGCTGAAGCGGCGGACATCGTCTTCCACGGGTTTGGAGTCGACCAGTTCCACCTTGCCGATGCAGGCCGCGCGCACGAAGCTCTGGCTGCCCATGATGGCCGCGAGTTTCGTCCGCAGTTCCGGCAGGTCCGCGAGATCCTTCGCGGGGGTGCGGTCCACATGGCCGCCGAAGCCCGACAGGCGCGCGGTGATATAGGTGGAATAGCCCACCTTGCCCAATTCGCCATCGCTGACGATGGAGACGCCCGCCTTGATCTGCGCGCGAATGGCGGTCTCGATCTCGGTGGACACCAGGGCGTCAAACGCCGCTTCGTCGATCTTTTCGCCGTGGTCGCGCTTCAGCAGCAGGGCCGCCAGCTCGGGGGTGCGTGGGAGGCTGCCCACATGGGTCGTGTGAATGAAGGTCATGGGAGGGTCACCTTGAGGTCAAGGAATCCGACGCGTTCCGCAAAGCGCCATCCCTCAGGCGTGCGCACGAGCCAGTCGCGAAAGCCGCCGATGAGGGCGGGCGAGGCGGCGACGGTTTCTCCGGCGGGCGCTGCATAAAGCAGCAGGGTGCAGCGGCTCCTGGCCTCGGTCTCCGAGATCACATCGACGACGATGTTGGTGATGAGGTGGCAGGACTTGCGCGGCGGGCGGCTGGCGAAGGAGGCGAGGATCGCCGCACGGCCCACAACGGGGTCGCCGCCTGCGGGACGCACGAAGCGCGCGTCCTCGGTGAACATCGCGGCCGCAGCTTCCCAATCGCCGGAGTCGTTGAGGAGGGCGAATTGCGTCGTCAGGCGCGAAATTTCATGCTCGGCGAGCATGCGGTCGAGCGGCGTCATGGCGGATGACCTCCATCAATGGCGATGAAAATGGGCATGTATAGTGGGCTTTATCCCACTGATTCATATGTTGTGTGTTTATAAGCGTGGGCGCGCCCGCGCACAAGCGCGTGTGTTCCCACAATCGTCTGGTTTTACGCCACTTGCGGCGCCACGAGGGCGGAGGTCTGCGCCGCCTCGCCGCTCACGCGCACGCGCGCGCCTTCGATGGTGAGGCGCCCACCGGCCAGCAGACCCAGCGCCAGCGGATAGATCACATGTTCCTGCGCCAGCACCCGCGCGCCCAGAGTGTCCGCCGTGTCGCCATCCAGTACTGGCACGGCGGCCTGGGCGATGATGGGCCCCTCATCCATGCCCGGCACGACGAAATGCACGCTCGCCCCATGCAGTTTCACCCCGTCGGCCAGCGCGCGCTCATGGGTATGCAAGCCGCGATAGAGGGGCAGCAGGGCAGGGTGGATGTTGATCATGCGCCCGGTCCAGCGCTCCACGAACCATGCGGTCAGGATGCGCATGAAGCCCGCGAGGCAGACTAGCTCTATTCCGTGGGCCTCCAGCACCTCCTGCATGGCGCGTTCGAAGTCTTCGCGCGACAGGTGATGCTTGTGATCGATGGCGACGGTGGTGATGCCGTTTTCGCGCGCCGTCGCCAAGCCCGGCGCCTCCGGGCGATTGGACAGGACGAGGGCGATTTCTGCGGGAAAGGAAGGGTCCTTCGCCGCCGCGATCAGGCTCGTCATGTTCGAGCCGCGCCCGGAAATCAGCACCGCCACCCGGCGGCGGGAGGGGGCTGCGCTCATAGGGCGAGATGTCCGCGATAGGCGACGCGCTCTTCATCGCCGGAGTAAGCCACGACTTCGCCCATCCGCACCGGCGATTCGCCAGCGGCCTTCAGCGCCGCCTCGACCTCGGCGGCCCGCGCGGCTTCCGCCACCACGATCATGCCCACGCCGCAGTTGAAGGTGCGCAGCATCTCCCGTTCCGCCACATTGCCGGTCTTCGCCAGCCAGCCGAAGACCGGGGGAACCGGGATCGCCGCCAGATCCAGCGACACGCCCAGCCCCTCGGGCAGCACGCGCGGGATATTGTCGGGAAATCCGCCGCCGGTGATATGGGCCAGCGCCTTGATCCCATCCGTCGCCTTGATCGCCGCCAGCAGGGG
>CAMDOY010000171.1 GCA_945903655.1 Rhizobium sp. Q54
AGGCATAGGCGTTGGAGCCGAACCAACCAGCGTAGACCATGGGCACGATGGCGGTTCCCGGCCGGGCGCTCACGTCGCCGCCCGTGGCCACGCGGGCCACGGTGGCGGCGAGGCCGACGCGCCAGGCGTCGAAGGCTGAGTCGAGGCCGAAGGTTCCCGCTTGGATGTCGCGCGAACCATTCTGGCCTGAAATAGCATCGTCGCCGAACACAAGCTGACCGGCGACCCAGGCGGAGGCGCCGCTCCGTCCGGAAGCAGGGCCGCTGCGGCGCATGGCGGAGAGTTCGCCAGAAACCGTGCTCGCCGCAATGGTGACGGGCGCCGCAGCGATGGAGTCGAGGCGCGCGAGCACGATGGGGGCGGTGTCCATCATGGATTGATAGAACAGCGGATCGACGGCGGTCGGCAGGGTCAGTTGGTAGATGAGGACCTGCGTGTCGTTTTGAACATTCGGATTGTCTGAAGTGCCTGCGCTATAGGCGGTCTTCTGCGTGGTTCCGTCAGCCGCCAATTTCGGCATGACGCCGTTTGTCGTCAGAAAATCGTTGTCGTTGGACACGAAGAGGAAGAATTCGTTCGGCTTGCCCTCGCGCAGGGTCGGCACGAGCGCCATGCCTTCCCATTTCTCCGACAGGGTCAGCACGGTGCGGTTCGTCGTATTGTCGAGGCTTATGCCGAAACGGGAGAGTTGCGTCGTATTTAGCAGGTTGACGACCTCAGCGCTTTGCGCGGGGGTGATGGTGGACAACAGCTTGCCTGATCCGTCGGTGATCTTGCCACCTCTGGCGTCAGCTTCTGTTCCGGCGAAATTGGTTGCGGCGGAGATGTCATACAGCATGACCGATTTGAACATGATCGTGCTCGGAGCCGCGTTGTTGTAGCCGTTGCCATCGCGCGCCAGCACCAGCATCTGACGGTCGTTGATGGCGAGCATCTCGCTTTGCGCGGCGGCCCTGTTGACGGCCGATCCGTCGCCTTTGCTTTGGAAGGTCGGTAATTGCAGGGCGTATTCCCCCGCCAGAGTCGGCGCCGCAGGATTTTTGGATATGTCATAGACCAGCATGCGGGTGTTCCGCCGCAAGGTCTGGTCGCTGCCGGGGGCGTCCTGCAATGTGGCGCTTTGCAGAAGTGCGAACAGCTTCTTGCCATCCGGCGAGATGCTCAGGCCTTCCAGACCCTGATTTTCGCGACGTCCGGTGGTGGCCGGGTTCGCGCCCGGTATGGAGGCGGAGGCCGAGGTGAAAATGATCTTGCCATCCCTGTCGCGCGGGATGAGCGCGTCCGGCACGGGCAGGGACGTGAGCAGGCGGCCCTGGGCGTTGAAGTAATAGATCGAGGGGCCGTATTCATCCGACAGGTAGAAGGAGCCGTCCTTGCGGAACGAAACGCCTTCCGCATCGACGGAGACGAGGCCTGCGCCTGGCTGTCCGGCGGCTGGCGAGCCTACGGGTTTGCCGAAGAGCGTTCCCACATTCGCATAGGGGTCGTAGCCCGTCAGGGGCCGCCCCTGATCGTCGGTGAGCTGGAGGCCCCCGGTGGACTTGAGGCTTAGCTGATTCTGGGAGGTGATGGCGGCGGGCAGATTGGCCGCATCGCGATAGGGAGTCAGGCCTAGGTCGAAGGTGAAGAGCCGCGTCGTGTAATTCGAGAAGAAGTTGTTTGCCGGGTCATTATACCCTCGGTCCGGCAGTCCGAAGAGCTTGCCGGTGTAACTTGTCCCATTAAACCGCCAACTGTTGCGGTCTATGGCGAAGCCCGAGAACGAGCCCATGGTGTCGCCAAGGAAATCCTTGCCCGAGACGGGGACGCGGCCCATGCCGACCAATCCGTTGTTGGTGAAGGTGACCCCATTGAGGGTGACTGACTGATCGCCGGTCTTATCGGATGTATTGGCGGTCTTATACTCATACTGATACTGAGCATGAGCAGGCGAAATGCAGACCAGGCAGACCCCAGCCAGAAGGGTTGAACGCAATGACATGGATAGCCCCCAAAGCAACTACAAGTGTTACATTTGGTAACTAAATATTAACCGATTACATTTTTATGACGGGCCCATGAAAAACCGCCGGAGGTAGGCCCCCGGCGGTTGGCGTTCAAGTCCAGTTATCTGAAATCAAACGATGATCTCGGTATCGATCCCGGCGGGGAAAACGTCCTCCACCTTGGCGTGACGGTGGGCGATGCCCTGCTGGTAGGTGTAGAGCAGCAGCTGCTCCCAGGTCGCCCGGTTCGCCTCCACGCCGAAGGGGAAGGTGTCGCCATGCATGCGGTCGCGCATGCGACGGGCATAGGTGGGCAACCAGGGCAGGGGATAGCGCGACACCGCGGGATCGAACAGGCGCTCGAGCGAGCGGCGCTTCGATTCATTGAAGGCGTTCAGAAGGTTGCGGGCGACCCAGGGATTCGCGTCCAGAACATGCTTCTGGATGGCGATGATATGCATGATCGGCCAAACCTTGGTGCGATCATAATAGTCCTCTTCCATCTCCAGATAATCGGGGAAGAGGCGCACCACGTCCGGGTGATCTTCGAGGAAGCAGGTGGGCGGGCGGGCGATGATGGCGCAATCGATCTCGCCGGAGGCCAGCATTTCCGACAGGGACTTGTCGGAGACGCGGGTGAGTTGCACACCCTCGGGCAGGGACAGCTCCACCTTCTCGATGCGGCCCGGCGCATTGGCGCCCGCCTGATACCAATGCACATCCTGCAGCTTCACGCCGCACTCGTTATGCATCCAGCCGCGCATGTAGACGGCGGCCGAATGGGCCCATTCAGGCGAGCCGACGCGCTTGCCCTTGAGGTCCTGCACGGTCTTGATGCCGCTGTTCTTGTTCACATAGAAGGATGAGAAGCGGAACAGGCGCGAGCAGATGACCGGCAGGCCGACGATGTCAGGATTGTCGCGGGTCACCTGCGCGGTGAACTTGGCGCAGGAGAGTTCGGTGACGTCCCATTCGCGGTTGAAGGTGAAGCGCGCGAAGACCTCGTGATGGCCGAGGTTGAGCCAGGTGTGCTCGATGCCCTCGGCCTGCACCAGGCCGAAGCGGAAGTCGCGGAAATGATCGTAATCGGTCGTTGCGATCGAGAGCTTGAGCTTGTTCACCGGGGTTCCTCCTTGTGACTGTTTCGGGATGATGTTCAGCGGCTGGGCAGGCGAACGCCAAAGGCCTTCGCCAGAAACAGGCCACCATGGACGAGGCCCGCCTGATCGATGCTGTGGCCCAGCCCTGCGGAAATGTGCCACTGGGTGGGGATCTCGGCCTTGGCGAGATGTTCGGCGCTGTCGAAGAGGGCGTCGAAGGGGATGACCTCATCCTTCGTGCCGTGGATCAGCAGCACCGGCGGCGCCTCGCCCTTCGCGTTGCGGGCGGTGGCCTGCGCCATATGCTCAGGCCCCACCAGCTCGCCGGAAAAGCCCAGCAGGGCGGCGGGCGCGCGCCGACGGCGCAGGCCCACATGCAGGGCCATCATGGTCCCCTGGCTGAAGCCGACCAGCGCCAGCTTGCTGTCGTCGAGACCCGCCGCTTCGAGCTCGGCGTCGAGAAAGGCGTCGAGGGTCGGCTGGGCCTGGGTTACGCCCCGCCAGCGCTCATGGGGATCGCGCATGGTCAGGGGAAACCATTGCCGCCCCGTGGGCGCCATGCCGCAGGGCTCGGGCGCGTGGGGGGAGAGAAAGGCGGCTTCCGGCAGAATGCGCTGCCATTGCTTGCCAATATCAATCAAATCCCGCCCATCGGCGCCATAGCCATGGAGGAAGACGACCAACTGCTTCGGCGCCCCCGAGCGGGGGGCGAGGCGGGGGCCGGTGAGGGTGGTTTGAGGAGGCGTTGTCATGGGTGTTTGTGTGAAGCGGCGGAAGCGCGGCGTCAAGCGGGGGGTGGGGGCAAGCAGCAGAAACGCTGCTATCTTCGCGCCCCCCACCTTGCCATCCCCGCCTCCAAGCGCCAGTTTGAGTCCCCGCACTGGCTGGACCATGACGACACCGCACCCCCCGACCCTGCGCTTCGCGCCCTCGCCCAATGGCTATCTGCATCTGGGGCATGCCTACTCGGCGCTCCAGAACGAGCGCGTGGCCCACAAGCTGGGTGGCCAGCTGCTGGTGCGGATCGAAAATATCGACCTCGACCGCTGCCGCAGGGACTTTGAGGCGGCCATTTTCGAAGATCTGGCCTGGCTGGGGATCGCCTGGCAGGAGCCCGTGCGCCGCCAGTCCGAACATTTCTCCGATTACGCCTGCGCGCTGGAGGATCTGACCGATCGCGGCCTGCTCTATCCCTGTTTTTGCTCGCGTACCGATGTCGCCCGCAAGGTCGATGGCGCGCGCGACTGGCCGCGCGACCCCGATGGCGCCCCGCTTTATCCCGGCACTTGCAAGCAGATGAGCGCCGACGAGCGGGCGCAACGTCTGGCGGCGGGGCAGCATGCGGCCCTGCGCATCAACATGGACGAGGCCCTGTCGGTCGCGGGCATGCTTCTGGGCTGGCGCGAATATGGGGAGGAGGACGAGGCCCGCGACGTCACCGCCGAACCCGCGCTGTGGGGCGATGCGGTGATCGGGCGGCGCGACATTCCCACCAGCTATCACATCGCCGTGGTGGTGGACGACCATCTGCAGGGGATCACGGACGTGGTGCGCGGTCAGGATCTCTTCAACGCCACCAGCCTGCACCGCCTGTTGCAGGCGCTGCTGGGGCTGGAGGCGCCCAATTACCGCCATCACAAGCTGCTGCGCGACAAGGGCGGTGAAAAACTGTCCAAAAGCACCCGCGCCAAGGCCATCCGCTCCTTGCGCAACGAGGGCGTCAGCGCGCTGGAGTTGCGTCGGCGGCTGGGCTTCGCCTGATCAGTTGCTGCGCGTCGCCGCCACCCGCGCGGCGCCGGGCGCCTTGGCGAGGAGCCCGTCGATCCGGTCTCGCTCGCGGCGGAAATTGGCGCTCATGCGCCCGTCGAGTTCGCGGGTGCGGGCGAGCTTCACCCGCAGGGGATCGACGAAGTGCCCGTTCACGATCACTTCGTAATGGAGATGGGGTCCGGTCGCGAGGCCCGTCATGCCCAGATAGCCCACGACCTGACCCTGCCGCACGCGCTGCCCCTCGGCGAGGCCCCGCGCATAGCCGGAAAGATGGTTATAGGTTGTGATATAGCCATTGGCGTGCTGGATCTCGACCCGGTTGCCATAGCCGGACTCGCGCCCCACCTTGATGACCGTGCCATTGCCCGCCGCAAAGATCGGCGTGCCCGTGGGGCCGGACCAATCCACGCCCGTATGCATGCGCACATAGCCCAGAATGGGATGGCGGCGCATGCCGAAGCCCGAGCGCGTCTCGCCCTGGGTGATGGGCTTGCGCACGAGGAACTTGCGCGTGGAGCGCCCGTTTTCATCATAAAAATCGACCATCTGGTCGTCAGGCGTCTGGAACTTGTAGTAACGGAACGTCTCATTGCGTGTGGTGATGGCGGCGAAGAGCAAATCATTGCGCGACTCCCCTTCCTCACCGTCCTCATAGAGGACCTCAAAGGCGTCGCCCGCCGTCACCGACCGCTGGAAATCCACGTCATTGGCGAAGATGCGCACGAGATCATTGATGACGACGCGCGGAATGTCCGATTTCAGAGCCGTCTCATAGAAGGAGTCGTAGAGGCGCATGCCCTCATCGTCTTCTTCATCATCGTCGTCGCTGGGCTTGCGTCGTGGGGCGGGCGCAGGCGTTTCAGAGCGCGCGACCGGCACGAAATCGCCAGAGTCGGTCATGGCGACGGTGGCGCCCAGTTTTTCGTCCGTATAGACGGAGACCCGGGCGATCCTGAGGTCGCGGCCGGTTCCATTCACATCCGCAAAGAGCAGTTTGAGCCTTTGGCCTTCGGCGAGGGCGGGTTGCCCCGCGCGCTTGAGGGCGGCGACGATAAGGCTGATCTGCTCCCGGCTCGCCCCATTGGCCCGCAAGACATCGTCAAAACTCTCATTCTTGCGCACGAGCACCAGACGCTCGTCCGAATCCTTCTGCTCGGCGGTGGCTTTGGAGATCGGCGTCACGTTTTCCGGCACCATCCGAACCTGGATGTTGGAGAAAGGCCCGGAGAGGGCGCCTGCGCCGATGGCGGCGAAGCCTAACCCATTTCCGAGATCGGCCCCGGTCCGGCTGGTGCGCGCCAGAAGCAGTTGCGGAGGCAGAGGCAAGGGGTTTCCGGCCACGAAGGGGCTTTTCAGCATTTCGGCCACCTGTGCCTGAGCCTCTTCGGCTGACAGGCGCGGGCCATTGAGAGGCAGGTCCAGCACCCCGAGATCCCTACTGGTGAAGGAGACTTCCGCATCGTCCTGGCGCTGTCCGGGATCGGCCGCTTCAAGTGCAATGGGGTTGCGGGCGTCATTCAGGATCTTGATGGGGTTGAAGGCCGGCACCTCGTCGGCCATGCCGGTGCTCGCCAGGCTCAAGGTGGTCGCAACGCGGGTGAAGCCGCGCGTGCGCACCACCTCCCTGTCGCCGACGCTGATGGGCGTGGGCGTGCGAAAGCTTTGCTTCGCGGCGACCAGGTCCACGGACTTCAAAAGACGGTCGCCCTTGCGGCCATTGGTCTGCTCGCCGCCCGCATCACGGCGGGCGGTCACCGCGAACACGGGCGCTTCGGCGAAAGAGGAATGGCGCCCAAGCGCCGCGTAAAGCGCCGAGCCGATCAGCAGGGCGCCCGCGAGGCCAGCAAGGGCCGTCCCGATGAGCCAGCCCACCGACACGCGCCAACGGCTCGCAGGCGTATGGTCCTCGCCGTCTAGTTCGATAGCGGGCTCAACGCCGAGATCAACGCGCGTCCGGTGGCGCTCCAGCTGGCGGTCCAGCGGGCCCCCATTCAGGCGCAAATGCGTATCCAAGGTGCTCGCCAAGGCGATGATCCTGATATCCGAATGATAAGGTGAGAGCGACGCAGGACTAACGGGCACAAGATGACCGCGTCGCGACCGCGCGTCAACGCGACCCGAGCGGTGAAGAAGTGACCGGCGAAGGTGGCTCAAATGCGGCCTTCCCTCTCCCAAGGGCGTCTGATCGCGACTTCCCGCGCGAGCCAAATAGCTCAGGCCATGGAAAAGAGCCGGATATTCCGTCATTTTTACAGAAAGCGGAAGAATTTTAGAAAATCGGTTGACAGGTCCAGGCCCCCCGCCTATACAGCACCCACTGACGGCGACGCTGCCCTGTGCGGCCGACGCGAACCAGTGTTTCTCGAGCTCCTCCGGGCGTTCACATCCAGGCCAACTGGCCGGGAAGAAACCTGCTTCTGTCGAGCGAAAGCTTTGCCTGAGAATGCGCTGTTTGACATTTGAATCGGAAGAAAGAGAAACGTGGACGGCGGTATCCTTGCGGGGCCAGCTTGAGAGAGTTGGCCTGTTCGAGAGATAACTGACTGTCACACGTTTTCTAAGTACACCATCGCAGCGCCGTGAGGTTGTTGCGAG
>CAMDOY010000172.1 GCA_945903655.1 Rhizobium sp. Q54
GCGCTCGCCAACGCCCTGACGATCCCGGTCATCGCATCCGGCGGCCTCGCCTCGCTCGACGACATCAGCCGCCTGCTGCAACCCGATTGCGCGCGGCTCGCTGGCGCCATTTCGGGACGCGCGCTCTATGACGGACGCCTTGATCCGGCGAAGGCGCTGGAGCTGATCCGCGCGGCGAAGGAGGCCTCGCTTGCTTAAGCGCCGCGTCATCCCCTGCCTCGACGTCAAGGACGGACGCGTCGTCAAGGGCGTGAATTTCGTCGATCTGCGCGATGCGGGCGATCCCGTGGAAAGCGCCGTCGCCTATGACAAGGCGGGCGCGGACGAGTTGTGCTTTCTCGACATCACCGCCAGCCACGAAAATCGCGGCATCATTTTCGATGTGGTCCGCCGCACGGCGGAAGCCTGTTTCATGCCGCTGACCGTCGGCGGGGGCGTGCGCACCACCGAGGACATCCGCAAGCTGCTGCTGGCGGGCGCGGACAAGGTGTCGATCATGACCGCCGCCGTCCATAACCGCGACTTCGTGCGCGAAGCGGCGGAGAAGTTCGGCAGCCAGTGCATTGTGGTGGCCATCGACGCCAAGATGGTGTCGCCGGGCAAATGGGAAATCTTCACCCATGGCGGGCGTAAGCCCACAGGCCTCGACGCCGTGGACTATGCGCGCGAAGTGGTGGCCCTGGGGGCGGGCGAAATCCTGCTGACCTCCATGGACCGGGACGGCACCAAATCGGGCTTCGACGTGGCGCTGACACGTGCGGTAGCCGACGCAGTCCCCGTGCCGCTGATCGCGTCTGGCGGGGTGGGCGATCTCGACCATCTAGTGGCGGGCGTGACCGAGGGACATGCGACCGCCGTGCTCGCGGCCTCGATCTTCCACTTCGGCGAATATACGATCCGGCAGGCCAAGGAACACATGGCCCGCGCCGGCATCCCCATGCGGCTCGACTGAGGGGCGACGAATGTCCAAATTCACGCTCGGTGATCTCGATGCTATCATCGCCTCGCGGGTAAGCGCCGACGCTGGCGCCTCCTATACGAAATCACTGCTCGACGCAGGCGTTGCGCGCGCTTCGAAGAAATTCGGCGAAGAGGCCTTCGAGGCCGTCATCGCCGCCATGGAACAGGACAAGACGGCACTGATGAAGGAATCCGCCGATGTGCTCTACCATCTGCTCGTGCTGATGCGGGCGGGGGGCGTGAGCCTGGACGAGGTGCTGGACGAATTGCAGCGGCGCACCGCGCAATCGGGCCATCAGGAAAAGGCGTCGCGAGGGACGTGAGATTTCGGCTTCGAGCCGGGGACAAGAATGGACGAGCGCACCGCCATCGAGACCAGCGAATTATCGCCCTACCGGCGCTTCAGCCGTTCGGAATGGGCGGCGCTGCGCGCCGACACGCCGCTGACCCTCACCATCGAGGATCTCGCCAAGCTGCAATCCATCAATGATCCGATTTCGGTTGAAGAGGTCATCGCCATCTATCTACCGCTATCCCGCCTGCTGGCGCTCTACGTCGCAGCGACGCAGGGGCTCTTCAAAGCCACCCAGCGTTTTCTCGGCGCCGAAGATGGAAAGGTGCCCTATATCATCGGCATCGCGGGTTCGGTGGCGGTAGGCAAATCCACCACCGCGCGCGTCTTGAAAGCGCTGCTCTCGCGCTGGCCAAATACGCCCAAGGTGGAGCTCGTCACGACAGACGGTTTCCTGCTGCCCAACGCCGTCCTGCAACGCGAAGGACTGATGGAGAAGAAGGGCTTTCCCGAGAGCTATGACGGCGCCGCGCTCGTGCGCTTCCTCGCGGAGATCAAGGCTGGCAAACATCATGTGAAAGCGCCGGTCTATTCGCATCTGATCTATGATGTGGTGCCGGGCGAAGAGATCGTGGTGGACCGGCCCGACATTCTCATTGTCGAAGGGCTGAACGTATTGCTGCCGAACAAACTGGGACGGCGCACGCCCTTCGTCTCCGACTTCTTCGACTTCTCGGTCTATCTCCATGCGGAGGATGACGACCTCGAGCGCTGGTATATCGAACGCTTCATGCGCCTGCGTGGAACCGCCTTCCGCGACCCCCGCTCATTCTTCAAGAAATACGCCGACCTCAGCGACGAACAAGCGCGCGAGACGGCCCATGCGATCTGGACGCGCACCAATCTGCGCAATTTGCATGAGAACATTCAGCCCACGCGCGCGCGCGCCAATCTCGTGTTGACGAAGGGCCCGGCTCATAGAATCGAGACCGTGGCCCTTCGCAAATTATGATCAGCCCAGACCAGCCTGAGCGGCGAGATCCCGCAGGCTGCATTCGGGACGCGCGCCATAGTGCTGGATGACTTCCGCCGCCGCCAGACCACCAAGTCGCGCGCAAGTGACATAGTCCGCCGAGCGCGTGAGGCCCGCGAGGAAGCCAGCGGCGAAGAGATCGCCGGCGCCCGTGGTGTCCACGAGTTTCTCGATGGGGAAGGCGGCGACGGTGTGCGTCTCTTCACGCGTCACGACCATCGAGCCCTCTTCTGAGCAGGTCACGACGCCCAGCAGGTCTTCCTCGCGCAGAGCGTTGATGGCGGTGGCGAAATCCGCCGTCTGATAAAGCGCGCGCAGCTCATGCTGATTGGCGAAGACGATGTCCACGGTCTTCTTGCGGATGAGGTCGAGGAACTCATCGCGATAGCGATCCACGCAGAAGGAATCCGACAGAGTCAGCGCGACCTTGCGACCGGCGGCGTGGGCGATGGTCGCCGCTTTCACGAAGGCCTCCTTGGCCGCTGGCGGATCCCACAGATAGCCTTCGAGATAGGTGATGGCGGAGGCCTGCACGGTCGCCTCATCCACATCGTCGGAAGTGAGATTCTGGCAGGCGCCCAGATAGGTGTTCATGGTGCGCTCGCCATCGGGCGTCACCAGCACGAGGCAACGCGCGGTGGAGGGGCCATCCTTGGCGGGGGCGGTGGGGAAATGCACGCCCATGGCGCGAATGTCGTGGGAGAAGGCGTGGCCCGTATCGTCAGCGCGCACCTTGCCGATGAAGGCCGCTTTGGCGCCGAAGGAGGCGAGGCCCACAATGGTGTTGGCCGCCGAGCCGCCGGAGATCACCGTGCCCGAACCCATGGTCTCGTAGAGGCTGAGGGCGCGCGCCTCGTCGATCAGCATCATGCCGCCCTTGTTGAGGTTTTCGCGGCGAAGAAAATCATCTTCCGCGCGGGCGATCACATCAACGATCGCATTGCCCAGGCCCAGAACGTCATATTGCCAGTCGGACATTGAAAGCTCCATTTTGTCAGTGCGGCCCATGTGGGGCGCCGCCCGGCGGTCCGTCAAGCGCAGCCACCGGTCAGCGCGGGCGCCTGGCCCCGGCCTGTGAGTCCAGAAGGGCCAGAAGCGCGTTGATTTCCGCCTCGCTCAGCGTCCCGATATGGCGGGCCAGCCGGTTGGCGAGTTGGGTGGCCTTGGGGCTGAGGCCCGCCGTATCCACGGTGATGCGCGGGTCGGATTCCTGGGCGAGACGTTCAAGCTCCTCCGCCTCGTCCCAGATCACATTGAAATAGGTGATGATGCGCTGAACGAGATACCAGGTCGGCGCGCCGCGCTTGCCATGTTCGAGCGCGGAGAGATAGGCGCCGGAGACGCCGATGGCCTCCGCCATGGTCTTCAGATTAACCGCGCGCGCGGCGCGCAATTCCCTGAGCTTGGCGCCGAAGGGGGTCACGTGCCACCCCTGCGGCTAGGCCGATCCAGACGGCGGATGCGCACATAGAGGGCGCCTGCGCCCCCATGATGATGGGCCGCCTCCTCGAAGCCGATGACCACGCCGCGCATCTCGGGCGCGCGCAGCCATTGGGGCACGCTGCGGCGCAGCACGCCAGTTTCTGAATGCCAGGAGGCCAGATCCTGGGAGCGCCCGCCCTTGCCGGTGATGACCAGCACCAACTTCGCGCCACTCCCCTGGGCGTTGAAGAGGAACTGCCGCAACACGCCATGGGCCTGATCCTGCCGCAGGCCGTGCAGGTCCATCACGGCGTCGACCTCGGTACGACCGCGCGACAGGCGCTGCCGGAGCCGCCGCTCCAGCGGCGACAGGGGCGCAAGGGCGGAGGCGGGCTGTTGCGCGGGCGGCGTATAGCCCGGCAAGAAGGGCTCGCGGAAGCCGACCATGTTCCGAGGCGTCTTCACCTGCGGGGTGGGAGCCGCGACAGGCGCCTCGGGCGGAGGTTCAGGCATGCTCGCGCGGCCCGGGCTGGGCGCGATGGTCTGCGTCACCTGCCGCCACAGCTCAATCTCCTCGCGGGAGAGAGTCCGGTGACGGGGCGCTCGTATGGGAGGATCGGCCCGCTTCATGGGCCTCAGCATTCAGCCCTGGGCAGGAGAATGTAAAGCCCGGCGCGGTGGCGGATGTTTCCGGCCACGGCGCCCGCCTGATCTCCCGACCCCATGAAAAGATCCAGCCGCGCGGGTCCGAGAATCGCCGAACCCGTATCCTGCCCGATCATCAGGCGCTGAAAGGGCGAGAGGCCGCCATCAGCCCCGGGCAAAACCGCATCGACAAAAACCGGAAGCCCATAGGGCCAGAGGCTGCGGTCCACGGCGACCGAGCGCAGGGGGGTCAGGGGAACCCCCGCCCCGCCGATGGGCCCCTGCGCGCGGGCGGGCGATTCATCCATGGAAAAGAAGATATAGGAGAGGTTGCGATGGAGCAGGGCACGTCCGGGCGCACCCGCCGCCTGGCCGCTGTCGCGCACCCATTGCTTGAGCCGGGCGAGGGACATCTCGTCTGGCGCGATCTCCCCGGCCTCGATCAAGGCCCGGCCAATCGACGTATAGGGCTGACCATTGCGCCCGGCGTAGGTGAGCCTCACGCGCCGCCCATCCCTCAGATCCACCGCCGCCGAGCCCTGCACCTGGATCATGAAGACCTCAATGGCGTCGGCGAGCCACACGAGGGGCTGAAAGCGCGTCAGGCCCGTGGCCTCGATCTCGGCGCGGGTGGGATAGGGCGAGAGTTGATCGAGATCAGCGGGGCGGGCGAAGACAGGCTCTGTGAAAGCCTCGGTTCTCACGAGAGAGCCGGGAACCACGGGCTCGTAATAGCCGGTCAGAAATGCGGAAGGCTGCTCGTCGGTCTCGATGCGGCAGGGGATGAAATGGTTCTCGAAAAACTGCCGGGCCTCGGTCGCCAACCCTATGGTCTCATGCAAGGCCGCAGTGCAAACCACCCGCAACGCCGCCGGGGCGGGCAGGGCGTTGCGCAATTCCGGCGCGCCCTGCGCGATTGATTGGGCGGACTGGAGAAAGACCTTGAAAGCGCAGAGGTGATCGTCCTGCGCATAACCCGGCAAGTCCGCAAAGGCCACAGGATGCAACCGGGCGCCGGGCGGCTCGAAAAGAGAAACCGGCAAACCCGCCATTCCCATGGTCAATGGGCGGCTTCGGTCGCCACCAGTTTCCAGTTGGGGTCCCTGGCCGTCGCCTGACGGGCGAAGGTCCAGACGTCAATGACATCCACGATCTTGTCGAGGCCGCCATCCACGACGCCACCGGCGCGGTCGCGGGTCACCGTGATGATCTTGGAGGCGAAGCGCACGGTGATCTGGCCAACGCCCTCCCGCAGATGGGCGTCGGCGATGCTCGTCTTGTCGATGGAGACAAAGGTCGTCTCCACCTTCTCGCCCTGGGCCTCCCGGGCGCTGATGGCGCTGGAGAAACTCTCAAAGACATCGGGGGCCAGAAGGCTGCGCAGGGTGTCGCGATCACCGCCCGCGAAGGAGGTCACGATCATCTCATAGGCGGAGCGGGCGCCGTCGAGGAAAGGCTTGCCGTCAAAACTGACGTCAGCGGCAGCGATGGCGTCGAGGCCCGCGAAGGCGTCCGGATCAGCCAGCTTGCCCCAGCGCTCTTCGCCGGTGGGCGGAGCGGAGCGCTCAAAGCCAGGCTTGGCCGCGCCGGGGAGGGGGATCACATTGCTTTGCGAGCCCCCATCGGAGGCTGCCGCCTTCCCCGCATCGTCACGACGGCGAGCGAAGGGATCATGGGGCGGGCGCTCTTCGCCGGTCCTCGTCCCTAAAACTGATTTCAGCTTGTAAAGAACGAAAATCGCCAAGGCGGCGAAAATGATCGTCTGGATGTCGAGGCTGTCCTGCATCGCGTTCTTTCGGTCTCCGAAGGCCAACCTAAGGATTAGGGCCTGAGGCTCATGATCAGTCTACACCATTATGTGGCGCTTCACGCACGCTTATGCAAAGGGGGTCCCCGAAAAGAGCTTGACCCCTGAGCGACCGCTGGGCCTGCTTGAACCGGCCAAAGCCAAGTCTTGTTCAAGCGACCCGATCCGTGGTATCGCCCCGGCCAGCGGCGCCGGGTCGCCATCGTGGCTTCTATTCGCCCGCATGCTGCATTTCTGGAGATTTCCAATATGGCTGACAATGGCAATGGTGCGAACAACGAGGCGCTTCCTCAGCTTAACGTTCTTGCACAATACACCAAGGATCTCTCCTTCGAGAACCCGAACGCGCCGCAGTCCCTGGGGCCGCAAGAGCAGGCGCCCGCCATCAATATTCAAGTAAATGTGAACGCCAAGCAGCTGGCGGAAGGCGAATTTGAAGTCGAGCTCGTGCTGGAAGGCTCCGCCCAGGCCAAGGACTCCGTCCTGTTCAAGTTCGAACTGAACTATGCCGGCGTCTTCCGCCTGCGCAATATTCCGGAAGCGGAGTTGTCGGCGGTCATCATGATCGAATGCCCCCGCCTGCTTTTCCCCTTCGCGCGCCAGATCGTCGCCGACAACGTGCGCAATGGCGGCTTCCCGCCCCTGTTCATCGACCCCATCGATTTCGTGGCGCTCTATCGCCAGCGCCTCGCCCAGATGCAGACCGCCAACGCGACCCCCGCCTGAGCACGAACGAACAGGATCTGGCGCGGCTTAACTGATGTAGTCGCGCCAGATCGCCTTGTCGCCGAGGCCGCTGAGAAAGCGCTGATGGGCCTCGGCCTCCTCCGCGTCGATCAGAGGCGGCAAGGCCTGCGGGCGATCCCGCCGCACGGCGATTTGCGTCTGCTGACGGATTTCGGCCTGGGAGGCCAGAATCAGCGTCGCCTGACGCCCACCCATCAATTCGGCGTAGACCTCCGCCAGAATCTCCGAGTCCATCAAGGCGCCATGCTTCGTGCGGCGTGAATTATCAATCTTGTAGCGGGCGCAGAGCGCATCCAGCGAATTGGCGGCGCCGGGATGCTTGCGGCGCGCGTAGGTCAGCGTGTCGAAGGCGCGGTCGGCTGGCAGCAGGGGCAGGCCCGCGCGCTTGAATTCCGCGTTCAGAAATTTCATGTCGAATTCGGCGTTGTGAATCACCAGCCGGGAATCGCCGATGAAGGCGAGAAACTCCGCCGCCACGTCCCGGAACAGGGGTTTGCCCTTCAGAAACTCCGTCGAGAGCCCGTGAACCCTGAAGGCG
>CAMDOY010000173.1 GCA_945903655.1 Rhizobium sp. Q54
GCGCGGCGGAAGTCTCGGTGACAGCTGGCGTGATCGGCAGCTATATCCATAACTCCGTGGCCGATGGCCTGGGCAAGATCGGCGTGCTCGTGGCGCTGGAGTCCACGGGCGATGCGGCGGCTCTGGCGGATGTGGCCCGCAAGATCGCCATGCATGTGGCGGCGGCTTCCCCCGTGGCGCTGGATGCGGCGAGCGTCGATCCGGCGGTGGTGGAGCGCGAGAAGAACGTGCTGCGCGACAAGAACGCGGGCAAGCCCGCCAATGTGCTGGAGAAGATCGTCGAGTCCGGCCTCAAGACCTACTTCAAGGAGGTCTGCCTGATCGACCAGCCCTTCATCCACGATCCCGCCAAGACCATTGCGCAGGTTGTGTCGGAGGCCTCCAAGGCCGCTGGCGCTCCGGTCGCTCTCAAGGGCTTCGTGCGTTATGCGCTGGGCGAGGGCATCGAGAAGCAGGAAAGCGATTTCGCAGCCGAGGTCGCGGCGGCCGCTGGCGGCCAGGCCTGAGCCTCGATTTACAAGCTTTCGGAAAAGGCGGCCTTCGGGTCGCCTTTTTCTTGGCAAGTTTGTCGGCGAAGCTGTGCGCGTGATTGGCCTGTGGGAGGGGTCCTCGTAGGTGGGTCTTTGGCTGGTTTCGCGGTTCGAATCGCGCTAGACTGACGATCAGTTCGGGGCATCATCCCTCGGGGCGCTATCAACCGGGTAGTAAGGCGCGAAGTCCTCGCGTCAGGTCGGGAAACGTCTGGATTGGACCCGCCAGGCATTCTCGCTGGTTCTTTGTGCGGGTCGGGGTCGCCATGTCTTCCTTATGGAAACGCGTCGTCATCAAGCTTTCGGGCGAGGCCCTGATGGGGCCGCTGACCCATGGTCTGCATGAGCCCACCCTCAAGCGGGTCTCGCAGGATCTGGCCGCCTCCGCCGCGCTTGGCGTTGAGATCGCGGTGGTGGTCGGCGGCGGCAACTTTTTCCGGGGCATTCAGGGCGCCGACAAGGGTATCGACCGCGCTCGCGCCGACTCCATCGGCATGCTGGCGACCGTGATGAACGGGCTGGCGCTGGAACACGCCATCGAGAAGGAAGGCCAGTCGGCCCGGGCGCTCTCGGCGGTGCCCATGCCCTTCGTCTGCCAGCCCTATTCCCGGCAGGCGGCGCTCAACCATCTGGGCAAGGGTCGCGTCACCGTGCTGGCGGGCGGCACCGGCAATCCCTTCTTCACCACCGACACCGGGGCGGCCCTGCGCGGCGCGGAGCTCTCCTGCGACGCCATTCTGAAGGCGACGCAGGTGGATGGCGTCTACACGGCGGACCCGAAAAAGGACCCCACCGCCACCCGCTATGAGCGCCTGACCCATGACGAGGCCATCGCCCGCAACATCGAAGTCATGGACACCGCCGCCTTCGCCCTTGCCCGCGACAACAAGATTCCGATAATTGTCTTCTCCATTCAGGAGGCAGGCGCCATCACAGCGGCTCTCGAAGGTCGCGGACGCTCCACCATCGTGACGCCCTGACCAAGCGTCTTTGTCCCGGGCGCCGTCCGGAGCCATAGCAGGACTTCCATCATGAGCACCAATTTCGATCTTGCCGACATCAAACGCCGCATGCAGGCCTCAATTGGGTCACTGCGGCATGATCTCAATGGCCTGCGCACGGGCCGGGCCACCGCGAGCATCCTCGACCCCGTGCAGGTCAACGCCTACGGCCAGAACATGCCGATCACCCAGGTGGCCACGGTCTCGATCCCTGAGCCCCGCCTCATCGCGGTGCAGGTCTGGGACAAGGCCATGGTCGGCGCGGTGGAGCGGGCGATCCGCGACTCCAATCTCGGCCTCAGCCCCACCACCGAGGGGCAGGTGCTGCGCATCCGCATCCCCGAGCTGAACGAGCAGCGCCGCAAGGATCTGGTGAAGGTCGCCCATAAATACGCCGAGGAGTCGCGCGTGGCCGTCCGTCATGTGCGTCGCGACGGGATCGACATTCTGAAGAAACTGCTCAAGGATAAGGCCATCAGCGAGGATGACGAGAAGCGTCATGCGGGCGAGGTCCAGAAGGCGACCGATCAGGCGATCGTCGAGGTGGACCAGGTCCTCGCGATGAAGGAAAAAGAGATTATGCAGGTGTAAGTTATATTCCATTGCTTACTGGAAAGCGCGAGCGGATATGCACGACAAGGTCGAAACAGTGACCGCCATCCCGTCCGCCGCAGGCTGGGGCAGGGCGACGCCGCGCCATGTGGGCATCATCATGGATGGCAACGGGCGCTGGGCCGCCGCGCGCGGTTTGCCGCGCATGGAGGGGCACCGTCGCGGGGTCGAGTCTGTTCGCCGAGCCGTGCGCGCCGCCCTGGAGCTCGGCGTCTCCTATCTGACCATTTATAGCTTCTCCACCGAGAACTGGAGCCGCCCCCCGCAGGAGGTGAGCTTCCTCATGGGGCTGCTGAAACGCTTCATCCGCAACGATCTGGCTGATCTCCACGCCAACGGGGTGCGCGTGCGCATCATCGGCTCCCGCGAGGGGCTGGATCCCGAGATCACGGCGCTGCTGACCGAGGCCGAGGCGCTGACGCGTTTTAACGAGCGCCTCTCGCTGGTCGTCGCCTTCAATTATGGCGGGCGGCAGGAGATCGCCGACGCCGCGCGGCGCCTGGCCATGCGGGCCGTCGCGGGCGAGCTGGATCCGGCCAGCATCTGTCCGGAAATGATCCGCGACGAGCTCGACACGGCGGGCGTCCCCGACCCCGATCTCATCATCCGCACCTCAGGCGAACAGCGTCTGTCCAATTTCCTGCTCTGGCAATCCGCCTATGCGGAATTCGTCTTTTTGCCGTTGCATTGGCCCGAGTTCGACCGCGCTGCCTTCGAGTCCGCGCTGGCGATCTATTACAGTCGGGAACGCCGCTTCGGGGGCCTCAGGCCCGAGGCGGAGAAAACGGGCTCATGACAGGCCCAGCCGACAGCGGGCGTGCGCCCAATACGCCGCAAGCCCGCCTTTCCAGCGATCTTGCCCCTCGGGCCGCCTCCAGCGTGGTGATGATCGCCGCCGCGCTGTCCGCGCTCTGGTTGGGCGGGGATGTCTTCATCCTGTTCTGGCTTGGCTGCGCGCTGGCGCTCCATTGGGAATGGCAGACCATCATCGCCGCCCCGCAGTTCAAGGCGCGCTTTTTCGGCGGCGCGGCCTTCATTGTGCTGGCGGTTGCGCTGCTGCGCGAGGGCCTCATCGAGGGCGCGCTGGCGTCAGTCGTGGTCGGCTCAGGCGTCATGGCCTGGCTGGGCGGGCCGGGCAAGCGGATCTGGGCGAGCGGGGGGCTGATCTACGCCGCGTCGGTGGTGATCTCCGTGACGCTGCTGCGGGTGCTCTCGCGCATCGATGGGGTGGAGGCGATCCTCTGGCTCTTCGCGGTGGTCTGGGGCACGGACATCATGGCCTATTTCGGGGGGCGCCTGATCGGCGGACCCAAGCTCTGGCCGCGTCTGTCGCCGTCCAAGACTTGGGCGGGATTTCTGGTGGGGGTCTCCAGCGGCGCGCTGCTGGGCCTGCTGTGCCTTTTGCTGAATCCCGGGGCCGAGGCTGCAGCGCCCTTGCCGCTCTTTCTTCTGGGCCTGCTGGCGGGGGTGATCGCCCAGGCCGGAGACTTTTTCGAGTCCTCCATCAAGCGTCGCTTTGGGGTGAAAGACTCCAGCCATCTCATTCCCGGCCATGGCGGTTTCATGGATCGGCTCGATGGATTCATCGCCGCCGCCGCCTTTGCGGCCCTTGTGGGCTGGATCAAATCGGCGGGACCGGGTTTCGTGGCCATCGGTCTTCTGCGATGGTAATCTTCCCGACCTCTCCTATGTGTTGCTTATGACCATTTCTGAACCGGCTTCTGTCCCGGTGGGCCCCGCCACCGCTCCCCGCAGGCTCGTGCTGCTGGGGGCCACCGGCTCCATCGGTCGCTCCACCGCTGATGTCATCGCCCATGCGCCAGAGGGCGCCTTCGAGGTCGCCTCCGTGGCGGGCGGCAGCGACGCCGCCGCTCTGGCGAAAATGGCCATCGCCTTGAAGGCTTCCTTCGCCGCTCTGGCCGATCCTGCGGGGGCTGACGCCCTGCGCGAGGCTCTGGCTGGTTCGGGCGTTCGCAGCGGGGCGGGGCCTGAGGCTGTGCTCGAGGCCGCCCTCCATGATTGCGATCTGGTGGTGGGCGCCATCGCAGGCGCGGCTGGGGTCGAGCCCACCCATGCGGCGCTGGAGGCGGGGCGCACCATCGCGCTGGCCAACAAGGAGTGTCTGGTCTGCGCGGGCGGGCCCTTCATGCGCACGGCGGCCCGGGCTGGGGCGCGGCTGCTGCCCATGGACAGCGAGCATAACGCCATTTTTCAGGCCCTTGGCGGAGCCGATCCCTCCACCATCGAGCAGATGATCCTGACGGCCTCAGGCGGTCCCTTTCGGACCTGGACTGCTGAGGCCATCGCCGCCGCGACGCCCCAGCAGGCGCTGGCCCATCCCAACTGGTCCATGGGGCCGAAGGTGACCATCGACTCCGCAAGTCTTATGAACAAAGGGCTGGAGCTGATTGAAGCCTTTCATATTTTTGGCATCGAGGCCGGGCGTCTCGATGTGCTGGTCCACCCTCAGTCCATCGTCCACGGCCTCGTGACTTTCGCCGATGGATCGGTGACGGCGGGCATGGCGGTGCCGGACATGCGGACCCCCATCGCCCATTGCCTCGCCTATCCCGACCGGGTGGAGACGCGGGTGCGCAGGGTCGATCTGGCGGCCATCGGCTCCCTGTCCTTCGAGCGGCCCGACTTCGAGCGCTTCCCGGCCCTGCGGGTGGCCATGGACTGCATGAAGGCGGGGGGCAGTCTGCCCACGGTGCTGAACGCTGCCAATGAGATCGCGGTCGAGGCCTTCCTCGCCGGGCGCATCAGCTTCCACCAGATCGCCAGCATGGTGGAGCAGGTCTGCGAGGCGGCGGTGCGCCGGGGCGACGACGGGGAGCCCGCCACCGTGGGGGACGCCCTCGAAATCGACAGAATGACAAGGCATAGGGCGCGGGAAGCCTTGATGTGAGGCGGACAATGTCCATCTGCCATGGGCGGGCCTGCGCCCGCCTGTTGGATTTTCGGCCTGGACTGGCCCTGGAGGCGTGATGTCTGTATTTTCCAACCTCTGGTCTTTTGGGAGCTATGTGGCGCCCTTTTTACTTGTGCTGGGCATTGTTGTTTTCTTTCATGAGCTCGGGCATTTTCTGGTGGGGCGCTGGTGCGGCGTGAAGGCGGATGTCTTCTCTCTGGGCTTTGGGCCGGAGCTTTACGGTCGCGTGGATCGCCATGGCACGCGCTGGCGCCTCGCTCTGGTGCCGCTCGGGGGCTATGTGAAGTTTCATGGCGACGCCAACGCCGCTTCGGCGGGCGTCGATGCGGAGGGGCTTTCGGAGGAGGAGCGCCGGGTGAGCTTTTTCACCCAGCCCGTCTGGAAACGGGCCCTCATCGTGGCCGCCGGGCCTCTGGCCAATTTCATTCTGGCGGTGGTGGTCTTCGCCGGGGTCGCCTTCTTCGTGGGGCATGGGGCGCTCGCGCCCCGCGTCGAATCCCTGCGTCCTGGCGAAGTGGCGGAGATGGCGGGCTTCAAGCCCGGAGACCTCGTGCGGTCCATTGATGGAAAAGCCGTCGCCAGTTGGGGCGAGGTGCAGCGGATCGTCCAGGTCTCCGCCGAGAAGACCCTGACCTTCGTGATCGAGCGGGAGGGTGCGCAGATGACGCTCACCGCCACGCCCAAGCTGCGGGAGATCGATACGCCCCTGGGCAAGAACCGCATCGGCCTGATCGGCTTGAATGGCTCCAACAAGGCCGAGGACTGGAAGCTCATCCGGTTCGGGCCTCTGGAGTCCCTGGAGCAGGGGGCGCGGGAGACCTGGTATATCGGGGAGCGGACGCTCAGCTTCCTGGCCGGTCTTGTGGTGGGCAAGGGGTCCTTCGATCAGGTGACCGGGCCCATCGGCACGGGCTATCTGGCCGGAAAGGTCGCCACCTTTGGTTTCGCCGCCCTGATGAACCTCGTCGCCGTCCTCTCGGTCTCCATAGGCCTGATCAATCTCATGCCCATCCCTCTGCTGGATGGGGGGCATTTGATGTTCTACCTGATCGAGGCCCTCAAGGGGCGTCCCCTCAGCGAGAGAACGCAGGAAGTCGGCTTCCGGCTGGGTCTGGTCTTCGTGGTTACACTCATGTTGTTTACCACGTTTAACGATGTTTTGAATCTGGTGCGGAGGTAGGAGGGGGTGCTGATGAATATTTTTGTTTAATTACAAATATTTATCAGAAGATCTGACCGTTGCTCCGAGGTCACGGCCTACCTCAAAAGAGGTTGCGGACGAAAAACTGGATTTGCAGAGTGCTTCAAACTCTGTAGAAGATTACCGTAGCGGTGACATCCGGGTTTTCGGCCCAGATTCGCTTTGACGACGGATCCTCTTCCGTCACAGTATTTAGGGACCGTGTTCCATATGCACTCCATCAAGGCGTCCATGAAACGGCTCGTTGTAGCGACTGCGTTGGTTTCCTTCGCGACCGCGTTTGCGACAGGAGCTTTCGCCCAATCCGTCGAGGTGCGGGGCAGCAAGCGCGTCGATGCGGAGACCATTCGCAATTATTTCTCCGGGACCGATCCCGCCCGCGTCAATCAGGCCGTGAAGGAGCTTTACGCCACCGGCCTGTTCTCCGCTGTGCGCACGGAGCGTTCGGGCGGCGGCATCGTTGTCTATGTGACCGAGAACCAGCTCATCAATCGCGTCGCTTTTGAGGGCAATAGCAAGCTCAAGAGCGAAGTGATCGCCTCCGAGATCCAGTCCAAGTCCCGTGGCGCCTATAGCCCCTCGACTGTACAGGCCGATATCGAGCGCATTCTAGACCTCTATCGTCGCGGCGGTCGGTCCGACGCGGCTGTGACCGGGCGGACGGTGGATCTGCCCAATGGCCGCCTCGATGTGGTTTTCACCATCAATGAGGGCGGCAAGACCGGCGTTCGCTCCATTGATTTCGTGGGCAACAACAGCTTCTCCACCTCGCGTCTGCGCAATCTCATGCAGACCACGGAGATGAATTGGCTCTCCTTCTTCAAGTCGACCGACGTTTATGATCCCGACAAGATCGCCTCTGATCAGGAACTGGTCCGCCGCTTCTATCTGAAGAACGGTTACGCCGACTTCCGTATCGTCGGGTCCGACGTGCGCTATAATGCTGAGGGCAAGGGCTACGACCTCGTCGTGACCGTGGAAGAGGGTCAGCAGTACCGCGTCGGCTCCGTCAATGTGGAGACGCAGATCGCCGATCTCGACCGCAAGGTGCTCGCCTCCACGGTGAAGCTGGCGGTGGGCGACGTCTATAATGGCGATCTCGTCGACAAGTCCGTCGAGGCCATGACCCGTGAAGTGGCCCGCAA
>CAMDOY010000174.1 GCA_945903655.1 Rhizobium sp. Q54
ATTGGGCGTGGAGAAGAAGGAGGTGCCGATCTCCGTGGCGTTCACCAGCGCCTCGAGGATCTGTTTTTCCTGCGGATCGTTGGTCAGCTCGATGACCGTTGGCGTATCCGCCAGATCAGGGTGTCGTTTGAGGGCGAACTGCACGAGGAAGCGAACCTTCTTCTGCGCGATCCAGTCGGGATGGGCCACCTTCAGCGCTTCCCACGCAGTGTTGTGGCCCTCCGCCTCGCCGCGCTCCACCGCCAGCATGGCTTCATTGGTGCCCTTGTAGCCCATGATCAGCTTGAATTTGTAGCCCAGCAGCTTGTTCATCACGGTGGGATAGATGGAGACCGTGGAGCCAACCCCCGTACCCGCCAGAATGACTTCACGGCTGCGCACATCCTGCACAGACGTCACGGGGCTCGCGTCTTTGATGAAGATCATGTTGATGAGCGAGTTGATGCGCCCGATCCAGTTGAACTGCGCCGTATCGAAGCGCACGCCCTGGGCGCCGATCTTTTGCTCCAGAGACAGGGTCGGCGCCCCGATGGCGAGCACGGTCCCGTCTTGCGGCGCCACCGAATAGACATGGGCCGCCGCCTGGAAGCTGCCTGCGCCCGGCATGTTGCGCACGACAATGGTCGGGCTGCCGGGAATATGCTTGCCCATGTGGCGACCAAGCGCCCGCGCATAGGCGTCATTGCTGCCGCCTGTGGGAAAGCCGATGATGAGGTCAATGGTCTTGCCACGATAGAAATCTGCGGGACTCTGCGCCTGCGCGCTGGCGCCCATCCATAACGCCGCGCAAATGGCGGCCAGTGCTTTCAACATTTCCCTCTCCTTGATCTCTTGTTCAAACGCCCGCGCAGGCGTTGGTCACGCCGCCATCCACCACCAGCATCTGGCCGGTCACATAGGCGCTGTCGTCGCTGGCGAAATAGAGCGCCGCATAGGCCACATCAAAGCCCGTGCCCATGCGGCGCATGGGGATGATGGCGTTGCGCGCGGCGGCGTAGTCTTGCGCGTTGGTGAAGCCCTTCAGTTCGTAATTGGGCCGTCCGCCCACCTTGCGATTGATGAAGGGCGTGTCGATATAGCCAGGCAGCACGCAATTGGCGCGGATCTGCTGGGGCGCATGGTGGACGGCGATGTTGCGGGTCAATTCATTCAGCGCGCCTTTCGCCGCTGAATAAACCGCCGTTGGCAGGTTCAGATAGCGGATCGAGGAAATGGAGGAGACGTTGATGATGGAGCCGCCGCCCTGCTCCGCCATGATGGGCGCCACGGCGCGGCAAGTGAGCATGGCGCTCGTGACATTGCGCGCCATTGTGACGTTCCAGTCTTCAAGGGTCATATTGCCGAGGTGCTTGCCTGTGCCCGAGCCGCCCACATTGTTGTGCAGAACATCGATGCGGCCATAAAGCCTCACGGTTTCTTCCACGACCCCCGCGACATCGTCTTCCTTCGTCATGTCGCCGCTGAGCGCCATGGCCTCGCCGCCGGCCTTTTGGATCAGCGCCACCGTCTCCTGCGCGGCCTCAAGCCTCAGATCCACAACCACGACCCGGGCGCCCTCGCGCGCATAAACGAAAGCCGCCGCTTTTCCGTTGCCCCAGCCATCGCCGATGGAGCCGCCGCCGATCACGAGCGCAACCTTGCCTTTCAAGCGATCACGACCCGGCATATGTTCCAGATCCATCATTTCCTCCTGAATGTCTTGCGGCTCACTTTAGGCTCCGCCCTCCCAAGCGCAAGTCTCCTGCAAAAAGCCATTGTTCCGCCCTCTGCCTCTATCTATCCTGCGCTGGAAGCGACCATCGCGTCGCCAAGAAACATTTGTGAGCCTGCGGGGGAGACAAACCAATGTGGACGAGCCGGGACGAGACGCGCATCTATAACAAGAACCGTTTCAAGCTCGGCCTCTTCGGTACGAATTGCTCTGGCGGTCTCTCCCTGACGAAGGCGCCCGAACGCTGGCGCGCCACCTGGCAGGACAATGTCACCTCGGCGCGCCTCGCCGATGAGGCGGGGCTGGAGTTCCTGCTGCCCATTGGCCGCTGGGTTGGCTACAAGGGCGAGACGGATACGCAGGGTACAACTTTCGAGACCCTGACCTGGGCCTGCGGCCTTCTGGCCTCCACCAAGGGCATCAATTGCTTCGGCACCCTGCATGTGTCCTTCGTCAACCCGGTCTTCGCCGCCAAGCAGATGGTGACCGCCGATCATATCGGGGGCGGGCGCTTCGGCCTCAACATCGTCTCGGGCTGGAATCCTCTGGAATTCGGCATGTTCGGCGTCGACCTCAAAGAACACGACGACCGCTACGCCTATTCCCAGGAATGGATCAACATCGTCAAACGCATCTGGTCGGAGGAGCAACCCTTCGACCATGACGGCGAGAATTTTCATCTCAAGGGCGTGCTGTCGAAACCCAAGCCGCTGCTTGGTTCGCGCCCTATCCTCGTCAGCGCAGGCAATTCGGAGACGGGCCGCGCTTTTGCTGCGCAAAACGCCGATTGCCTCTTCACCGCCATTCCCAATTTCGAAGATGGCCCCGCCAAGATCGCCTATTTTCGCGCCCAGGCGCCCGAAGGCCAGTTGCGCAATATCTTTTCCAGCGTTCATCTCATGTGCCGCCGCACCCGCAAGGAGGCGCAGGACTATCATCATTACATCGTCCACGAGATGGGCGATTGGGAGTCGGCGGAATATGCGGCTGGCTTCCGCGGCAAGCGCAAGGGCAGCTGGATGACCACCGAAAAGGATCTGCAGGCCAAGCTGATCCTGGGCTCGGGCTATCCGATCATCGGCAGCTATGATGACGCGGTGGAGGTCTTCCAGAAAATGGCGGACCTCGGCCTCGACGGCGTCGCCATCGGTCTGATCAACTATATCGACGACATGCCCCATATTCGCGATGAGATCCTGCCGCGCATGGAGCGCGTGGGCCTGCGCGCGCCCTATCGGGGTGAGGCGGTGGGGTGAGCATGTTTCACTCCCACGCGAAACAAAAGCCGCCTACCATTCGCCGATGATCACGCCATGGGACCGCGCGCCATTGGTGCGCGCCTCCACCGCCGCATCGGTCACGGTGACGCGGTTGCGGCGTGAGGTCAGGCGGTCGAAGAGTTTGGTGCGCATCTCCTCGCGCACCTGCGCATGGTCAGCCGATTCGCCGAGATCCCTGACTTCGTCGGGGTCCTCTTGCAGGTCGAAGAGTTGCGGCCGGTAGCCGGTGTAGTGGATGTATTTCCAGCGGTCATTGCGCACCATGAAGATGCGGCATTCGGCGGGCGTGCGCCCCAGCGTCAGGCGGGCCTTGTAGAAGGAATAATCGAGCTCGCTGAACACGAAATCGCGCCATGCGCCGACGTCCTGCCCGCGCAGGATCGGCAGCAGGGAGCGGCCTTCGAGGCGGTGATAGGCGGGCGTCATCTCATGGGCTTCCATGAAGGTGGGAACGAGGTCGATGGCCTCCACCAGCTTGTCGCAGACCGTGCCGCGCGTTGTGTCGGCGGCGCTGTCGGGATCATAGATGATGAGGGGCACGCGCACGCTGGCGTCGTGGAACAGTTCCTTCTCGCCGAGCCAGTGGTCGCCGAGATAATCGCCGTGATCGCTCGTGAAGACGATCATGGTGTCCTTCATGAGCCCCTTGTCTTCGAGCATGGCGAGCACGCGGCCCAGATGATCGTCGATCTGCTTGATGAGGCCCATATAGGTCGGCATGACCGTCTCGCGCACTTCCTCGCGCGCGAAGGAACTGGCGGCGTCCATCTGCGTGAAGGCCTGATAGACCGGATGGGTGCTCGCCTGTTCGGCCGCCGTGGCGTTGCGCGGCAGGAGATCAGCTTTGCCATAGATCGCATGATAGGGCGCGGGCGCCATATAGGGCCAATGGGGCTTGATGTAGGACAGATGCATCAGCCACGGTGCATCGCCTGCGGTCTCGATGAATTCCATGGCGCGATTGGTGATATAGGCGGTTTCGGAATGCTCCTCCTTCACCCTTGCTGGCAGGTGCGAATTGCGCATTTGCCAGCCCGAGAGGATCTCCCCATTGGGGCCTTCGGCGGCGTTGGCGAATTCGTTCCAGGGGTTCGCGCCTTCATAGCCATGGGCGCGCAGATAGGCATTGTAGGGCAGGGTCGGAGAAAGGATGGGGTCGGGATGCTCCCCATCGTCGCGCTCCCAGGGCTCGAAGCCGCCTTCGGCAACCTTGAGTCCGATCTCCGTATCGCGCGTCAGGCCCAGGCGCGCCATGCCATCGACATCCGTGCGAAAATGCGTCTTGCCCGCCACCGCCACGCGCACGCCCTTGGGCGCGAGATAATCGCCGATGGTGAGTTCGCCGATGGGCAGGGGCACGAAGTTCCAGGTGGCGCCATGGGAGAAGGCCGTGCGCCCCGTATAGTAAGAGGCGCGCGAGGGCCCGCAGACCGGCGATTGCACGAAGGCCCTGTCAAACCGAACGCCCATGCTGGCGAGCTTGTCGATGTTCGGCGTCTTGAGCGAGGGGTGCCCGGTGCAGGACAGATAGTCCCAGCGCAACTGGTCGCACATGATGAACAGGATATTCTTGACGCTTGCCATGAAAGCTTCCCTCGCGCGCGTTGCGCCTACTGCATCTTGATGTTGGCTTGCTTCACGACGCCTTCCCACTGCGTGACCTGCGCCTTGACGAAGGCGCCGAAGTCGGCGGGCGTTCCCCCCTGCACCTCGGCGCCGATGCGCTCCAGGGTGTCGCGCACGGCGGGGTTGGCGATGGCCTTGTTCATGGCCGCGTTGATCTTGTTCACGATCTCGGGCGAGGTGCCCTGGCGCATGAGAAAGCCGACCCAATCGGCCACCGCGAGCGCGGGGTAGCCCTGATCGACCACGCTGGGCACATCCTTGAACGAGGCGAGCGGCTTTGGCGCGGTGACGGCCAGCGCCTTCAACTTGCCAGCGGCGACGAGCTCCACCACCGGCAGGGTGGTGATGAACATGTAATCATTCACGCCGCCGATCAGATCCTGAATGGCTTGCGGGATCATCTGATAGGGCACATGGGCCACATCCACCTTGGTCTCGAGCTTGAAGAGTTCGCCCACGAGATGGGCGGGCGTGCCATAGCCGCCCGATGAATAGTTCATTTTGCCCGGGTTCTTCTTCATCATCTCCACCAGTTCCTTCATGGAATTGACCTGAAGGGTCGGCTTGGTGACGAGGGCGTTGTAGGAGACCGTCGCCTTGATGATCGGCGTGAAATCGCGGACCATGTCCACTTGCGAGTTGGGCAGCAGGGCGCCCGCCGCCGTGATCGGCATGCTCGCGGCGAAGATCGAATAGCCATCGGCGGGGGCCTGCGCCACTTCGCGCGCGCCAAGGGTGTTCACCGCGCCCGGCTTGTTCTCGATGATGACGGTCCAGCCCTCGGACTTCTGCAATTCGCCCGCAATGATGCGGCTGACGATGTCCGTGGGCGTGCTGGGCGCCGTGCCCACCACGATGCGGATGGTGCGGTCGGGCCAGGTCTGGGCCTGCAGGGGGCCAGTCGCCACGAGGGGCAGGGCGGTGAGAAGGCCGAGGGCTAATGTGCGGAGGTTGCTGGGCGTCATGGGTCTGGCTCCCTGTTTTTGTTGAATGTGTGCTTATGCACATGATTGTCATGGTTATATGAAGCGGTCAATTGGAGACTGATTCGGAGCATGACAGGCAAGGGCGATCCCCAGACTTCCGCCTCATGGCCCATCCGGCGCATGTCGCATATCGTGGACCGGCATCTGGTCAATATCACCAGGGCCCTGCGGCCCCTCGGGCTCACCGCGCCCATGTGGCGGGTGCTCAATGGGCTGGCCGAGGGCGGCGATAGCTCCGTTGGCGACCTCGCTGTGCATGCGGCCTTCGAGCGCTCCTATGTGAGCCGCCTCGTGGCGCGCATGGCGGAGCTCGGCCTGGTCCAGGCGACAGGCGGCGCCAGCGACCGCCGCTTTCGCAATGTCACCCTGACCGAGGAGGGCCGCGCCAAACAGGCCGCCGCCGTGGGTCTGGTGCAAGGCCTCAATCAGGACAGCCTCAAAGGGCTTAGCGAGCTGGAGGTCAAGACTTTGACGAAATTGCTCGACAGGGTCGCCCTGAACATCGGCGCCGACCGGCCAAAGTAGGCCCTACCGCAGGGCGTCCCGCAGTAGGGGCGCCAGCGCCAGGGCGCCATCCCGGCTCAGGTGGTTGTTGTCCGTATAGAGCAGCCGCCCCTCCCGGTAGAAGGCGCAGCGCCAGGCCTCGCAGAGGGCGTCGCGCGGGCGGATGCGCTGGAAGGCCCGGGTCTTCTGCACTTCGTCCAGCAGGGCCTCGGTCGCGCTGAAGCGCTCCTGATAGGGCGTTGCATCCCAGGTCATGGCGCCCGCGCCCGGCTCGTGCAGCAGGCGCTTGAAGGTCAGATGCGGCGCGTTGACCGGCAGGTCCACGATGGTCTCCACCAGCACCACCTTTTTGCCCGCCGCCTGCAGCGCGTCAATTGTGCGGCCCAGGGCCTGCGCGAACAGCGCCATCCCCTCCGCCTCTGGCAGGCTCACCCCCGGCGCCCTAGCGATGGTCCCGGGCCCGGCCCCCCGGCCAGCGCCGCGCACATCGCCAAAGATCGAGATCGGCCAGCGGGAGACGAGGATCACCTTCGTCTCTGGCCCTCCCTTCAAATAGGCCAGCACCGCGTCGTTGTGACGCTTGCAGTTGTCGGTGGGGTCATCGGCCAGAAAGACCCCCGCGATGGGCCGACAGCCCCCAAGGGCGAAAACGCTGAAGCGGGGCGGGGTCTGCGTGCCTGCGGCCTGCGTGAGGCCATCAAGGATCGCCCCCACATGGGAATCGCCCCAGACAGCGATTTGCGGGGGCTGGGCGGGGTCTCCGGTGATGAAGCCGCCCGGCGGCAGGCCCGGGGCGCTCTGGCCTCCGGCGGTCTGCATCAGGCCGCGAAAGCCCTTCGTCTGCGCCTCATGCTCCACCAGCAGCTTCTGCAGGGGGGCCGGGTAGCGGCTGACGAAGCCATCGCGCCAGAACAGGCCCCCAAGCCCGAACAGAACCAGCGCCGCCAGCCCCCCGCTGGCGAAGACCATGGGCCGGGAGACCCGGGCGCCCAGCCGACGCGTCGGCCCCTCGATCCAGCGCCAGGAGGCGTAGGCGCAGGCGAGGGACGCGAGCACGAGGGCGGTCTTGCTGGCCAAGGTCGGCGCCTCCAGCGCCCAATGGTGGCTGAAGACGATCACCGGCCAGTGCCAGAGATAGAGCGAATAGGACATGAGCCCCAGCAGCACGAAGCCCCGCAGGGTCAGTAGCCGCGCCACAAGGGTGGGCTGGCCGCTTTGCCCGGTCCAGATGATCAGCGCCGAGCCAAGGCAGGGCGGCAGGGCCGCTAGGCCCGGGAAGGGGG
>CAMDOY010000175.1 GCA_945903655.1 Rhizobium sp. Q54
TGGAGCCCATGTTCCTGGATCTTTGGGAGGGGTTGCAGCCCGCAGCCGACAACACCCGCGACAGCCCCTATGTCTTCACCATGGCCTCCATGCAGGCGCAGCTGGCGCAGGCGAGCCCCGACGCCTATGGCCGCACCCGCATCCTGCTCGACGCCACCTCCATGCCCACGACAGCTCTGTTCATGGAAAAGCTGAAGGGCGGGCAGAATGGTCAGTTGCTGCGCTCCACCGAAAACCAGATCTTCACCGTGGTCAGCGGCGCGGGCGAGAGTCAGGTGGGCGCGGAACGGCTAAGCTGGAGCCGGGGCGACGTTTTCGTGGCGCCGAGCTGGCAGGCGGTGCAGCACCACCCGGCGGAAGACGCCCTGCTCTTTTGCGTGTCGGACCTGCCGGTGCATGAGAAGCTGGGCTTCCACAGGATGCGCGTGGAGGGTTAGGGCTGCGCCTCCGCCGCCAGGCGGAACACCCCGCGCCAGCGGATCACCCCCCAAGCCAGCGGATGGGCGCGCCGCCAGAGCTGCGCCACCTCCTCCACCAGCACGCCGCCGCGCACCTCAGGCGGGGCGGCGAAAACCTCCCCCATGCGGCCGGAGAGGTCGCGGTCGGCCAGCACATCCCACCGCGAATGACCGCCCATGAGCGGGGAATAGATGGCGAAGACCACCCTTGCGATCCGCGTCTCCCGCACCGCGAAGGAGCACATGGGGCAGGGCTCGACTGTCGTGTAGAGGGTGCAGTCCCGCAAACCGCCCCGGCCCAGCAGACGCTGCGCCTGCGTCATGGCCACCATTTCCGCATGGCGGGTCACGTCGCCGTCCCGCTTGGTGCGGTTGGCGCCAGTGCAGATGACCTCCTCGCCACGGGCGATGACGCAGGCGAAGGGATATTCCCCCGCCGCCACCCCCTCGCGGGCGCAGGCCATGCAACGGCGCATCATGGTGTGATCGAGGTCTTCGCCGCTATCGTCCCCCATCCTAGCCCCGCGCTCCTGTGGCTCAGATGTCAGAGAATAGGGCGCAGCTGGCGAATTCATGGCTGAGGCGCCGAAAAATGACCGCAATTGCGCCAAATGATTATTTTTTATGCATCAGAGTCGAATTTCCATCGCCCGGGCGCAGGATGCCGCCCCGCGAACTGGACATATGACCAAAGCGGGGCTGGTATATGCCTTGCTTGACCGATAGCCTGACCCTTGGGGTCGAGACCTCCTTCAGGAGCTTATGCGTGGCGCAGTCGGCGTTTTTCGATGAGATGACAGCATCGGGCGGAGATGTCCGCGCCGTCTATGGCCGCATCAGCCGCTGGCTCGACGAATCGCCGCCCGAGCTGCTGGCCGCCCGCCGCGAGCAGGCCGAGATGATGTTCCGGCGAATCGGCATCACCTTCGCCGTTTACGGGGACAAGGAGGCGACCGAGCGCCTGATCCCCTTCGACATCATCCCCCGCGTGCTCTCCCGCACGGAATGGAACCGGCTGGAGAAGGGCCTCGTGCAGCGGGTGAAGGCGCTGAACGCCTTCCTCGCCGACCTCTATGGCAAGGGCGACATCCTCAGGGCGGGCGTGGTGCCCTCGGACATCATCTACCGCAACCCCGCCTTCCGGCCGGAGATGGCGGGCCGTCCCGTGCCCCACAACATCTATGTCCATATCGCGGGCATCGACATCGTGCGGGTGGACGATCACGATTTCTATGTGCTGGAAGACAATGCGCGCACCCCCTCCGGGGTCTCCTACATGCTGGAGAACCGGGAGGTGATGATGCGCCTGCTGCCGGATCTCTTCGCCAGCTGCGGCGTGGCGCCGGTGGAGAATTATCCCGAACATCTGCGCGCCAGCCTGCGCTCCGTGGCGCCCCTGCGGGCGGGGGGCGATCCCACCATCGTGGTGCTGACGCCGGGCCAGTTCAATTCGGCCTATTACGAGCATTCGTTCCTGGCCGACAAGCTGGGCGTGGAGCTGGTGGAGGGCCGCGACCTGCTGGTGCGCGACGGCTTCGTCTATATGCGCACCACGCAGGGCCCCAAGCGGGTGGATGTGATCTATCGCCGCCTCGACGATGATTTCCTCGACCCCCTCGCCTTCCGTCCCGACAGCGCGCTGGGCGTGCCCGGCCTCATGAGCGCCTATCAGGCGGGCAATGTGACGCTGGCCAACGCGGTGGGCACCGGGGTGGCCGACGACAAGGCCGTCTATACCTACATGCCCGAGATCATCCGCTTCTACACCGGCGAAGAGCCGCTTTTGAAGAATGTGCCGACCTGGCGCTGCCGCGAGCCCGACGCCCTGAAATATGTGCTGGAGCATCTGCCCGACCTCGTGGTGAAAGAGGTCAATGGCTCGGGCGGCTATGGCATGCTCGTCGGCCCCCACGCCAGCCGCGCGGAGATCGAGACCTTCGGCAAGAAGCTCGCCGCCGACCCCGCCAATTTCATCGCCCAGCCCACCCTGTCGCTGTCCACCTGCCCCACCTCCTTCCCCGGCGGGGTCGGGCCGCGCCATGTGGACCTGCGCCCCTTCGTGCTCAGCGGCGCCGATGGCGTGCGCGTGGTGCCCGGCGGACTGACCCGCGTCGCCCTCAAGGAAGGGTCCCTCGTGGTCAATTCCAGCCAGGGCGGCGGCACCAAGGACACCTGGGTCATCGACGACCCCCAATTGGCCTGAGAGACCCATGCTCGCTCGCACCGCCGACAGCCTCTTCTGGTTCGCCCGCTATATGGAGCGGGCGGATTTCGTGGCGCGCATCGTCAACACGACGCGGCGCCTCGCATCCCTTCCGTCAGGCGAAAGCAATGTCGCCAATGAATGGGAGGCGGCCCTTTCGGCGGTGGGCGTGCTGGAGGCCTATGAAGCGGCCCATGACAGGGTGGAGCCCAACACCGCCATCGAATTCCTGCTCTTTGACGCCCGCAACCCCTCCTCCATCGTCAACTGCATCGAAAGCGGCCGCGTCAATGCGCGAGCCGTGCGCACGGCGCTGACCATCGAGACCTGGCAGACCATCAACGAGGGCTGGCAGGAGATGAAGAAGGTGCAGGCCAAGCATCAGGCGCGGGGCCTTGGCACCGAGGAGCTGGTGGCTTTTCTTGATCTGGCCATGAAGCTGGCGCTGGATGTGGACGGTTCGGCCTATCGCACCATGTTGCGCAACGACGCCTACTGGTTCTCGCGCCTCGGCCTCTATGTGGAGCGCGCGGACAATACGGCGCGCATTCTGGATGTGAAATACAACATCCTGCTGCCCGAGAGCGAACATGTCGGCGGGTCGCTGGATTATTTCCAGTGGAACGCGATTTTGCGCGCGGTCTCCGCCGTCACCTCCTACCACTGGATCTATCGCGACGGGGTGAAGCCCTGGCTCATCGCGGATCTCCTGATCCTGCGCCCGGAAATGCCCCGCTCGCTGCTCGCCTGCTATGGCGAGATCGTGCGTTTTCTCGACGACATCTCCGGTGCCTATGGCCGCCAGGGCGCCGCTCAGCGCCGCGCGCGCCAGATTCTCGGCAGGCTGGAAAACGCCACCATGAAAGATGTGTTCAGCACCGGCCTTCACGAATTCTTGACGGATTTCATCGAGGACAACAATTCCATCGGCGGCGCCATCGCCGAGCAATATCTTCTCGACTGAGGCGGGCATGCGCATCAAGGTCCACCACGAGACCCTGTTTCATTTTGAGACACCCCAGAAGGCCGTGCTGCAGGCCCTGCGCCTGACCCCACGCGCCTTCGAGGCCCAGCATGTGGCGGCCTGGCGCATCGATGTGGACATGGATTGCCATCTGGCGGCGAGCGAAGACGCCTTCGGCAACATCACCCACGCCTTCACCGCCGAGGGCGCCGTGGAGCATTTCAAGGTGCTGGTCGAGGGCGAAATCGAGACCATCGACATGGCGGGCGTGGTGCGCGGGGCCCGCGAGCCCTTCCCCGTGGAGCTCTATCTGCGCCCCACGGATCTCACCCATGCGGGCGAGAGCGTGGGCGCCTTCGCCCGCAAGGCCATCGGCGACACAACAGATCCGCTCGCCCGACTGCACAAACTCATGCACGCCTGCCATGAGGCCATCGCTTTTGACGCCGCAGGCGCAGAACTCAGCGCCGTTCAGGCCCTCGCCGCCGCAAAGGGCGACGCCGCCAGCCTCGCGCATCTGTTCATCGCCAGCGCGCGGTGGAGCGGGGCGCCCGCCCGCTGCATCAGCGGCTATCTGCTGCGCGAGGAGCCGGTTGGCACAGAGTCCCTGCATGTCTGGGCCGAGGCCCATGTGGAGGGCCTTGGCTGGGTGGCCTTCGATCCCGTCCATGCCGTCGGCCCCACGGACCGGCACATTCGCGTGGCCTGCGCTCTGGATCATTTGGGCGCGCGTCCCGTGCGTAGTTCCCATTCGGGCGCGGGCGCCGGCAAGAGCGACGTGCGCGTCGTGAAGGCCCAGGCACAGCGCCAATGGCAGAGTTGAGGACGCGACAAAGTCGGCGCTGGCGCTGACAGCGCCCTGTCCGGAGGGATTTTCGATGACCTATTGCTGCGGCGTGCTCGTGCGCGAAGGCCTTGTGATGATCGCCGACACCCGCACCAACGCGGGCATCGACAATATCTCCACCTATCGCAAGCTGCATATGTTCAACGAGCCGGATCGTCATGTGATGATGATCGCCTCGGCGGGCAATCTTTCGGCGACCCAGAGCATCCTCTATCTCGTGAGCGAAGGCTTCGATAACCCCGAAACGAAAGAGCGCGAGCGGATCACCGACTGCAAGAGCATGTTCGACGCCGCCCAGCTCATCGGCCGCGCCATCCGCCGGGTGCAGGCCATTGAAGGCGAGGCCTATCAGCAGGGCAGCGTGAAATTCGAAGTGTCGTTCCTGTTCGGCGGGCAGATCGCGGGCGACCGCATGCGCCTCTTCATGATCTATGCGGCGGGCAATTTCATCGAATGTTCGCAGGATGCGCCCTTCTTCCAGATCGGCGAATACAAATATGGCAAGCCCGTGCTCGACCGCGCCATGAATTTCGAGACCAACCTCGACGACGCCCTGAAGGTGGCGCTCGTGTCCATGGATTCCACCATGCGCTCGAACCTGGGCGTCGGCCTGCCCATCGACATGGCGACCTCCCGGCGCGATTCCCTGCGGATTGAGGTCGATGAGCGCATCGACCACACCGAGCCCTATTTCCACGACCTGCGCGACCGCTGGTCCACGGCCCTCAAGCTGGCCTATGCGGGCATCCCGGCCCCGCCCTATGGGAAAAACCGGAAGCGTTGAGGGCCTTTTTCCGGCTCTTGCGCGCCCGGCCAAAGGGGATTAGGTTTCCCTCAGAGCCGAGGGGTGCCGCATGGGTTGTGCGGCTGAGATCATACCCGTCGAACCTGATCTGGTTAACGCCAGCGGAGGGAAGGCGAAGCGGGGCCAATGGGCCCCATCTGCAATCCTCTCCGGTATCGAACAACATGGCCGAGCCCCATCGCCCGGCGCCAGGAGGACCACATGAACGTGCAGCCCAAGCACAGCACCCTTGTTCCGGAAACCGTGACCACCGGTCCGCTCACCGGCTCCCGCAAGGTCTATTATTCACCCGAAGGCCGTCCTGAAATCCAGGTTCCCTTCCGCGAGATCGCCCTGAGCGATCCCAACGAGCCCACCTTGCGCGTCTATGACGCCTCCGGCCCCTATACCGAGACCGACTCCCGCATCGACCTCGCCAAGGGCCTGCCGCCCGTCCGCGACGCCTGGCTCGCCAAGCGCGAGGGCCTCGAGACCTACGAAGGCCGCGCCGTGAAGTCGGAAGACAATGGCGACGTCTCCGGCGACAAGCTGGTGCCAGCCTGCCCCGCCAACCGCAAGCCGCGCCGCGGCCTCGATGGCAAGATGGTCACCCAGTATGAATTCGCCCGCGCCGGCATCATCACCGAAGAGATGATCTATGTGGCGCATCGCGAAAACCTCGGCCGCGAGAAGATGCTGGAGGGCGCGGAAGAGCGCATCGCCGATGGCGAGAGCTTCGGCGCCTCGGTCCCCGCTTTCGTGACGCCGGAATTCGTGCGCGACGAGATCGCGCGCGGCCGCGCCATCATCCCCTGCAACATCAACCACCCCGAGCTGGAGCCGATGATCATCGGCCGCAACTTCCTGGTGAAGGTGAACGCCAACATCGGCAACTCCGCCGTGACCTCCTCGGTCGCCGAGGAAGTCGAGAAGCTGGTCTGGTCGATCCGTTGGGGCGGCGACACGGTCATGGATCTGTCCACCGGCCGCAACATCCACAACATCCGCGACTGGATCATGCGCAACTCGCCGGTGCCGATCGGCACGGTGCCGATCTATCAGGCGCTGGAGAAGGTCGATGGCGACCCGGTGAAGCTCACCTGGGAAATCTTCCGCGACACGCTCATCGAGCAGGCCGAGCAGGGCGTGGACTATTTCACCATTCATGCGGGCGTGCGGCTGGCCTATGTGCCCCTCACCGCCAAGCGCACCACCGGCATCGTGTCGCGCGGCGGCTCGATCATGGCGCGCTGGTGCCTGGCGCACCACAAGGAGAGCTTCCTCTACACCCACTTCGAAGAGATCTGCGACATCATGCGCAAGTATGACGTCTCCTTCTCGCTCGGCGATGGGTTGCGTCCCGGCTCCATCGCCGACGCCAATGACCGCGCCCAGTTCGCCGAACTCGAGACCCTCGGCGAACTCACCAAGATCGCCTGGGAAAAGGGCTGCCAGGTCATGATCGAAGGGCCCGGCCATGTGCCGATCCACAAGATCAAGATCAACATGGAGAAGCAGCTGAAGGAGTGCCACGAGGCCCCCTTCTACACGCTTGGGCCGTTAACGACCGACATCGCGCCGGGCTATGACCACATCACCTCAGGGATTGGCGCGGCGATGATCGGCTGGTTCGGTTGCGCCATGCTCTGCTACGTCACCCCCAAGGAGCATCTGGGCCTTCCCGACCGGGACGATGTGAAGGTGGGCGTCATCACCTACCGCATCGCCGCCCATGCGGGGGATCTGGCCAAGGGCCATCCGGCCGCGCAGATGCGCGACGACGCCCTCTCGCGGGCCCGCTTCGACTTCCGTTGGGAGGACCAGTTCAACATTGGCCTCGATCCCGACACCGCGCGCGCCTACCACGACGAGACACTGCCGAAGGATGCGCACAAGGTCGCGCATTTCTGCAGCATGTGCGGGCCGAAGTTCTGCTCCATGAAGATCACGCAGGATCTGCGCGTCGAAGCGCAGGCGCTGCTCGACAACGAAAAGGCCGTGCTCGATGGCATGGCCGAGAAGAGCAAGGAATTCCTGGACGGCGGCGGCGCCCTCTATGTGAAGTCCTGATCTGACCTGAACTGACCGGGCGGGCGCCGAGACCATCGGC
>CAMDOY010000176.1 GCA_945903655.1 Rhizobium sp. Q54
AGGACCGAGAAAATCGCCTCGACAGCGCCTGCAGCGCCCAGCAGATGTCCGATGGAGGATTTCGTCGAGGACATGGAGATCTTCGCCGCGGCGTTGCCGACCACGCGGGTCACTGCGCCCAGCTCGATCTCGTCGCCCAGCGGCGTGGAAGTGCCGTGGGCGTTGACATAATCGAGGTCGGAGGCGGCGATGCCCGCGCGCTTGATCGCCATGCTCATGCAGCGAAACGCGCCATCCCCGTCTTCGGCGGGGGCGGTGATGTGATGGGCGTCGCCGGAGAGGCCATAACCGATCAGTTCCGCATAGATTTTCGCGCCGCGCGCCTTGGCGTGCTCATATTCTTCCAGCACCACGCAGCCCGCGCCTTCGCCCATCACGAAGCCGTCGCGATCCCGGTCATAGGGACGCGAGCCTTCCGTGGGGCGGTCGTTGAAATTTGTGGATAACGCCCGGCAGGCGGCGAAACCGGCAAGACCGATCCGGTTGACGGCCGATTCAGCCCCGCCCGCCACGACCACATCCGCATCGCCCAGCGCAATCAGGCGGCCCGCATCGCCGATCGCGTGCGCGCCGGTGGAGCAGGCGGTGACCACGGAATGATTGGGCCCCTTGAGGCCGTGCATGATCGAGACATAGCCCGAGCACAGATTGATGAGGCGTCCCGGAATGAAGAAGGGCGACACGCGGCGCGGGCCCTTTTCCTTCAGGAGCAGCGATGTTTCATAGATGCCGCCGAGGCCGCCGATGCCCGAGCCGATCAAAACGCCCGTGGCGCATTGGTCTTCGTAGCTCTTGGGATGCCAGCCCGCATCGTTGAGGGCCTGAGTCGCCGCCGAGATCGCGAAGATGATGTAGTCATCGACCTTGCGCTGCTCTTTGGGCTCCATCCATTGATCGGCGTTGAAGGTGCTGTTCGAGCCGTCGCCGCGCGGAACCATGCAGGCGATCTGGCACGCAATGTCAGACACATCAAAAGCTTCAACACGCGCCGCGCCGCTTTGTCCTTCCAGCAAGCGCTTCCAGGTGTCCTCGACGCCACATGCCAGCGGCGAGACCATCCCGAGACCGGTGATGACGACCCTTCTCATGCCTTTTTCCGATGCGTTCGCGCGCTACAGGAGCAAAAGGCCGGATGATCCGGCCTGGTTCAGATTCTAAATGGGCGCAGTTCCGCGCTTCCAGGAACCTTGCCCCATGAAGATGGAGGGCCCGCGCAGGGCGGGCCCGCCAGATCAGGCGGCCTTCGCCTTCTCGACGAAGCGAACGGCGTCGCCAACGGTCACAATGGACTCAGCGGCGTCATCGGGAATCTCAACGCCAAATTCTTCCTCGAAAGCCATGACGAGTTCGACGCGGTCCAGGGAGTCGGCGCCGAGATCATCAATGAAGTCAGCATTATCGACCACCTTCTCGGCGTCTACGCCGAGGTGCTGGATCACGATTTTCTTTACGCGCTCGGCGACATCGCTCATTTTGTCCTCGTTTTAGCTATGTGATCCGTGGACCGGATGGCCCGATCAACCTCTGACCAAACGCCTGCGGAGATTGGGATCCGCATCGTTTCAACCTCTAGTGTTCCCGCAGGTCTTGAAAGCTTACTCGCAAGCGAATGACAAGCCCTCGACCGGGACGGGCGCTAGGTAACACACTTCAAAGTCCAAGGCGAGAGCGCTCATGGACTTCGTCTTGACCATTAGATCATGGCCATGCCGCCATTCACATGCAGGGTCTGGCCTGTCACATAGCCCGCCTCGCGGCTCGCCAGATAGACGAGCGCGGCGGCGATATCGTCCCCAGACCCCAGTTTGGCGGCTGGAATTGTGGCGAGAATCGCCTCTTTTTGCTTCTCGTTCAGGCCATCGGTCATGGGGCTGGCGATGAAGCCGGGCGCGATGCAGTTGACGGTGATGTTGCGGGTGGCGACCTCGGCGGCCAGCGATTTCGACATGCCGATCATCCCGGCCTTGGAGGCCGCATAGTTGCCCTGACCGGGGTTGCCGGTCACGCCCACCACGGAAGTGATTCCAATGATGCGCCCAAAGCGCCGTTTCATCATGCCTTTCAGCGCCGCGCGGGAGAGGCGGAACGCGGAGGTCAGGTTGATCGCGAGCACCGCGTCCCAATCATCGTCCTTCATGCGCATGAACAGGCCGTCCTTGGTGACGCCCGCGTTATTGACGAGGATGTCGAGCTGGCCCATGGCGCTTTCTGCTGCGGGAACAAGGGCTTCCACCTCAGTCTTCTCGGCGAGGTTGCAGGGGAGCACATGCACCCGCTCGCCAAGCTCGCCCGCCAGCGCCTCCAGCGCCTCGCGCCGCGTGCCGGAAATCGCGACCGTGGCGCCTTGGGTGTGCAGGGCGCGGGCCATGGCGCCGCCAAGGCCCCCGGTGGCGCCCGTGACAAGGGCTGTCAGACCATTGAGTTCAAACATTTGGGGTCTCCTGATCTGGTTCAGCCCTGACGGGCGGCCTTGAAGGCGGCGATGTCGGCGGGGGTTCCCACGGACACGCCCGCAGCGGTCTCGGCGATGCGTTTCACAAGGCCTGACAAGACCTTGCCAGCGCCGATCTCGTAGAAGGTCGTAACCCCCTCAGCCGCCATGAAGGCGATGGATTCGCGCCAGCGCACGGTTCCCGTCACCTGTTCCACAAGGCGTTGGCGGATCTCGGCGGGGTCGGTGATGGGTGCCGCCAGCACATTGGCCACGAGGGGAACGCGGGGGGCGCTGATATTCACGTGCGCCAAAGCCGCCGCCATGGCCTCAGCTGCGGGCTGCATCAGGGCGCAATGGAAGGGGGCGGACACGGGCAAAAGCAGGGCGCGTTTGGCGCCGGCGGTCTTGGCCAGCTCCATGGCTTTTTCCACAGCTGATTTCGTGCCGGAGATCACGACCTGGCCGCCGCCGTTGTCATTGGCCGCCTGACAGATGGCCGCTTCAAGGTGAAGTTGGCGGGCGGCTTCCGTCGCGACCGCCGCCACGGGGCCGAATTCGAGGCCGATGATCGCGGCCATGGCGCCCTCGCCCACAGGGACGGCCTTCTGCATGGCCTCGCCGCGCAGGCGCAGCAACCGCGCTGTATCGGCGAGGGTGAAGGCGCCCGCCGCCGCCAGCGCCGAATATTCCCCAAGGGAATGGCCCGCGACGAATTGGGCGTCGCGCGCCAGATCGAGCCCGGCTTCCGCCTCCAGCACCCGCATCACGGCCATGCTGACCGCCATGAGGGCGGGCTGGGCGTTGGCGGTGAGGGTGAGTTCGGCGTCCGGGCCCTCGAACATGAGGGTGGAGAGCTTCTGCCCCAGCGCATCGTCCACCTCCGCAAAGACGGCGGCTGCCTGAGGGAACTCCTCGGCGAGCAATTTGCCCATGCCGACGGCTTGGGAGCCCTGTCCGGGGAAGATGAAGGCCTGAGTCATGAGAACCTGTGGAGTTGAGGATACGGTTCGCAGGAACATGCTCCGACAGGGCGAGTCAAGTCGATGGCGGCGCGCGGGTCCATGTGAAAAACCCGGGGTCTCCCGCATTTCCCGCTCTACAAGGGGCGCGCGATTGGGTATGCGATACCTCAGCTTCTGTTCGAGTCGATCCCCGAGGTTACATGCCCGCCGCTCCCGGACGTTCCTGCGGACCCTGCACCCTCTGCTGTCAGGTGCTGGAAATCGACGAGTTCGACAAGCCTGCGGGCACGCTCTGCAAGAACTGTAAGCTCGGGGGCGGCTGCAAGATCTATAAAAAGCGCCCTGAGGTCTGCCGCGATTTCGAATGCGAATGGCTCACCGAGCGCGATGTGTCGGTAGTGCTCTATCCCAACCGTACCGGCGTTCTCTTCATGATCGACGATGATTCGGATGAGTATCTGGCGGTCTGCGATCCCAAGAAGCCGCATCTGTGGCGCACGCCGCTGGTGTTCCGGCATTTGCTGGCCAAGGCCAAGGAGGGCCATGTGGTCGTCGCCAAGGCCGGGACCTTCGCCTGGCGGGTCTACGCCAATGGCGAAACCGCGCCCTGGACCTGAGCGGCCCTAGTTCGCCGCCGCCGCCTGCGCCAGCCGCACGAATCCCTCCACATCCACCTCTTCAGCCCGCTTCGTGGGCTCGATCCCGGCGGCTTCCAGCAGCGCCAGCGCATCGAGCGTGCGCCCACGCAGGGCGAAGCCTTTGAGGGATTGGCGCAGCATCTTGCGTCTTTGGCCGAAGGCGGCTTGGGTAAGGGCCGAGAGGATGCGCCCGTCGCAGGGCAGGGGCTGCGCCCGGGGGATCAGCTCCACCACGGAGGAGGTGACCTTGGGTGGCGGCGTGAAGGCCGAGGGCGGCACATCAAAGAGGATGCGCGCGCGGGCGCGCCAGCCGGTGAGGACGGCGAGGCGTCCATAGTCCACGCGCTGGGCGGGCGTGGCGACGATGCGCTCGGCCACCTCGCGCTGGAACATGAGGGTCAGCCGGTCAAACCAGGGCGGCCATGGGTCTGCCTCCAGCCAGCGCACCAGCAGGGCAGTGCCGATGTTATAGGGCAGGTTGGCGCAGATGCGGGCTGGGCCGCCGCCATGCTGGGCGACCAGCGCGCCCAGATCGGTCTCCAGCGCGTCGCCCTGCAGCACATGCAGGCGACCGGGATAGCGCTCCGCGATCTGCGCCAGCGCGGGTAGACAGCGCTCGTCACGCTCGACAGCGATGACCTGCTTGGCGCCCTCCGCCAGCAGCGCCCTTGTGAGGCCGCCCGGACCCGGGCCGATCTCGACCACCGTGACGCCTTCCAGCGGTCCCGCCGCGCGGGCGATGCGTCCGGTCAGGTTGAGGTCATAGAGAAAGTTCTGACCCAGCGATTTCTTCGCCAGAAGCCCATGGGCCTCGACCACATCGCGCAGGGGCGGCAGATCGTCGATGGCGCTCACTTAGGCGCGCTCGCAACCAGCCTTGCGGCGAGGGCGATGGCGGCGATGAGGCTCGACTCGTTTGCGATCCCCTTGCCCGCGATGTCGAAGGCGGTGCCGTGATCGGGCGAAGTGCGGATGAAAGGCAGGCCAAGGGTCGTGTTCACGCCGCTGTCGAAGGCCAGGGTCTTGGCGGGGATCAGGCCCTGATCGTGATACATGCAGATGGCCACGTCATAGCGGGCGCGCGCCGCCGCATGAAACATAGTGTCGGGGGGCAGGGGCCCGAAGGCGTCGATGCCCTGCGCCTGCAATTGCGCCACGGCGGGGGCGACGATCTCGATGTCCTCGCGGCCCATTGTGCCGTTTTCGCCCGCATGGGGATTGAGACCGGCGATGGCGAGGCGCGGAGCAGCGATCCCGAAGCGGGTGCGATAGTCATGGGCGGTGATGGCTGCGGTCTCCACGATGGCCTGCGTCGTCAGGTCCGCAATGGCGCGCGTCAGGGCCAGGTGGATCGTCACCGGCACGACCGCCAAGAGATCTGACCAGATCAGCATCACCGGGCGCAGGTGGCCTGTCTTCCACTCGCGCTCCGCCAGTTCCCCCAGCCATTCCGTGTGGCCGGGATGGTGGAAGCCCGCCTTGTAGAGCACATCCTTGGCGATGGGGTTGGTGACGAGGCCGCTCGCATCCCCGCTGCGCACCAGCATCACGGCTCGTTCGATGGATTCGAGGGTGGCTGGCGCGTCCTGCGGATCGGGCCGCCCCGGCGCGCCGATGACCGGCGCCTTGAGCGGAACCACCGGCAACGCCGTCGCGAAGGCGTCAGCCGCCTGCGCGGGAGTGACTTCGATGACCGGGACATTCAGCCCCAGCGCTTTCGCCGCGCGGGTTATGTGATCGGGGTCGGCCAGCAAAAACCACGGCGCTGTATTCGCGTCCCGTGCGCGCCAGGCCTTGATGGCGATCTCGGGCCCAATGCCCGAAGGATCACCCTGCGTCACCGCCAAAGGCGCTGTGGTGCCTGTCATGGATGCGCCCTTTCCTGACATGGACCGCCTGTAGCCCATTCCAGCGATGCACGGCGGAGCTGGAAGGCGGCGGGTTCAAAAGGCTTTTCAGCGGTTCACGATGATCGCCTTGGCGCGGACTTCCGCATAGCGCTTGTCCGACTCCCCCTGCAGCTTTTTGAAGAGCATGTCGTTGCGCAGATTATCAGCCGCCGCCGCATCTTGCCGGTCGCTCTTGTTGCAGACCGCGAGCATTTCGATCCCCTGCGGGCTGCGCGAGGGGGGCGTGAGCTTGCCCACCGGCGTTGAGTCCAGTGTTTTGCGCAGGGCTTCGGGCAGGGTGGAAGCGGAGCGTGTGATGGGTTCCTTCACAGCCGTGTCGCGAAAGGCGGCTGCGATGGGGATGCCGCTGGCGCAATCGGTGAAACGGGTGCGCAGCTGGTTGGCTTCAACGACGCGGCCTTCCGCATTGGCGCCGTTCGGCACCACGAGAATGATTTGCCGCACCGTATATTCCGCCGATTTGTTCTGGCCTGTTTTCGCCAGCTCTGCGCGGATCTCGGTCTCGCTGACTTCCAAAGTCCGGTTCAAGGCGCGAATGAGCTGCATCCAGCCAGCTTCCGCCTTCCACTTCTGCTTCCACTGGTCTTCCGTAACGCCAGCCCGCTGCAGGGCGCCAAGGAGGGTCTGTGGATCGCTCTTCAGGCGGCGGGCCGTGACGCCAAGCGCCCAGCCGATATCGGGGTCGCCGGGATTGACCTTGTATTTCGACAGTTCCATCAGCTTCAGCCGCGTCTCGTAGATCGACTCGAGCGCAGCTTCGCGCGTCGCGTTTTTCTGGATCACGCGAAGCATCTTCATGTGCTGATCGATGTCGACATTCGTCACGGGATCGTCATTGACCGATGCGACCACGGCTTGCGCATGGGAAGGCGCGCTGGCCAGCGACCAGAAGCTGATGGCTCCCGCAAGCAGAAAGGCCACTCGAGCGGCGCGCTGGACGAAGCTGGTCCTGGACATGAATCTTCCTTCTTTAGCAGAGCCTGTAGGCGATCATATCATGATCAGTGGCCGCTCAGGCCGCCCAGACCGTCCTGCACTTTAGTATATCCAAGGTCGGATTGCCAACGCGTCTCGCCAAGGGTGCGCAATTGCAATTGAACCATGACGGTCTGGTTCCGCACCGGGCCGACGCCACCCTTTTCCTGATAAATGGAGGTGTAGTTGACGCGCAGGGTCGTGCAGTCATCCATATATCCAGCGCCCAAGCCTAAGCCCGCCAGAGAAAACAGCCCGGCGTGGCCGCCCACGAGCTCGTTATACCGGTAGCGTGACAGGTCGAAGATCGCATTTCCTGATACGAAGTAATTCGGATTGATCTTGTATTGCAGGCTGCTTGAGACGCCTTCGC
>CAMDOY010000177.1 GCA_945903655.1 Rhizobium sp. Q54
CGCGAAAAGATCGAGCACGCGGGCGCCATCGCAGGCGTCCTCATAGGCATGGGCCAGCACGTTGAAGATCGCCTCGCGCAGCCGGTCGGACGTCGGCCGGACCTCTGGCCCGGTCGGCGCGATCAGGTTGCGCCCGCGCATCTCTCCCCCGATGATCCGCATGGTTCTTTAGCGCTCCTTGCGCGGACCGCGCGGCTTGTCGCCGCCCGGACGCCCGCCTGGCTTGCCGCCGGTAGGACGCCCACCCGGACGACCACCAGCGCCGCCAGGGCGACCTGCGCCACCCGGACGTCCGCCCGCCCCACCGGGACGGCCAGCGCCACCGGGCTTGCGAAACGGCTTGTCGCCGCCGCCCGGGCCGCCTTCACGCGGCTTGCGGAAGGGCTTGTCGCCACCCGCACGATCTTCACGAGGCTTGAACGTGCGTTCGCCCTCGGCGCGGGGTTTGAAGCTACGCTCGCCCTCAGCGCGTGGCTTGCGGAAGGGCTTGTCGCCACCCGCGCGATCTTCACGGGGCTTGAACGTGCGTTCACCCTCGGCGCGCGGCTTTAAGCTGCGCTCGCCGTCCTCGCGGGGTTTGCGGAAGGGCTTGTCGCCACCCGCGCGGTCCTCACGGGGCTTGAATGTGCGTTCGCCCTCCGGGCGCGGATTGCGCTCTGCGGCGAAGCGGCGGCCGTTGCGGGAGGCGTCGGCTTCGGGGTTGACGACGGCCTGCTTCGGGTTGGCGTGGACGACGCGCTCCACTCGGACCGCGCGGCCCTTGCGGTCGGCGGTCTCCTGACGCTCCACCCGCTTGCGCGGGCCGGTGCGGGCGTCATCACGCCCCTGTTCGCGCAGCGCCGAGACATGGGGACGGGCGCCGGGCTTGGGACGGCCAAGCTGCTTGCGCTCGGGCTCCGGCTCGCGCGGGGTGAAGCTGCGACGCTCTCCCGCATCGGCGCGGGGGCGGCGCTCGCCGCGATCACTACGCTCGCGCGGGGCTTCGCGGTCGCGACCCCTTGAGGGGGCGCGGGCCGGGGGCTCCTCGATCACATAATCGAAGATGGGCGCCTCGAAATCGACGCCCGCTTCAGCGGCGAGGGCATCACCCAGCTGGTCTTTGAGAATGCGGGTCTTGATCTCCTCGACCTCGCCCTCGGCCAGTTCGCCGAGCTGGAAGGGGCCGAAGGAGAGGCGGATGAGGCGGTTGACCTCGAGCCCGATGGTCTCCAGCACGCGCTTGATTTCGCGGTTCTTGCCTTCGCGCAGGCCCATGGAGATCCATGTGTTGGCGCCCTGCACCCTATCGAGCCTGGCGTCGATGCCGGCATAGTCGATCCCGTCCACGGTGACGCCTTCGCCCAGCGTGTCGAGCTGGGCCTGATCGGTCTCGCCATGGGCGCGCACGCGGTAGCGGCGCAGCCAGCCGGTGGCGGGCAGTTCGAGCAGACGCGCCAGCCCGCCGTCATTGGTCAGCAGCAGCAGGCCCTCGGTATTGATGTCGAGGCGGCCCACGGTGACGACGCGGGGCAGGGTCTTGGGCAGGACGTCGAAAATGGTCGGGCGCCCCTCGGGATCGCTGACCGTGGTGACGAGGCCGCGCGGCTTGTGGAAGAGCCAGAGCCTGGTGCGCTCGCGATGGGGCATGGGCGCGCCATCGACCACGACCTTGTCCTTGGGGCCCACATTGAGGGCGGCGCTGTCGATGACGACGCCATTCACCTCGACCCGGCCCGCCGCGATCCATTCCTCGGCGTCGCGGCGCGAGCACAGGCCCACGCGGGCCATGACCTTGGCGATGCGCTCCTCGCCCTCGGCGCGCTCGACGGTGCGCACATTGGAGGCGTTGGGCTTGTTCTTGCTGAAATTGGCCTGACGGCGCTGGGGGGCCTCCTTGCGGTCCCCGAAGGACTTGCGCTCGCCGAAAGGCTTGCGTTCACCAAAGGTCTTGCGCTCGCCAAAGGGCTTCTTGTCGCCGAATGGTTTGCGGTCGCCGAAGCTCTTGCGCTCGCCATAGGGCTTGCGCCTGCCCTCCTCGCCCTCTTTTTCGGGGGGCAGGCCGTCGCGCATCACCCGGCGCTCGCCGTCGTCCCAGACGGGGCGGCTGCGTTCGGGGGCGGCGGGGTTCCATGTGCTGGAGCCCTGCTTTTCGTCGCGGCCGCGGTTGAAACCGCCGGGCGCCGAGCGTGGCTTGTCGCCGCCGTCCTTGCCGAAGCTGCGTCCGGGTGGACGCCCTGGTGGGCGTCCGGCTCCGCCGCCGGGTTTGCGGGGGCGGCTCTTGTCGTCATCGCGTTTGTCGTTCATGCCTCCTGATAGCAGAGGGGCGCCCCGAGGGGGAGCAGGAATATCGTTTCATGTCATCAAAGGATGGATTTGGCCTCGATCCCCTGACCCGCGCCTTCGACGAGGCGCGGCTGGCGGGGGCGCGCGGGGAGGTGCCGGTGGGGGCGGTGGTGGTGCGGGATGGCGAAGTGATCGCCGCCGCAGGCAACCGGACCCTCGCCGACCGCGACCCCACGGCCCATGCCGAGGTGCTCGCCATCCGCGCCGCCTGCCAGGCGTTGGGCAGCGAGCGGCTGGTGGGCTGCGACCTCTATGTGACCCTGGAGCCCTGCGCCATGTGCGCGGGCGCCATCTCCTTCGCCCGCCTGCGCCGGGTCTACTACGCAGCCCCCGACCCCAAAGGCGGCGCCCTCGACCACGGCCCCCGCTTCTTCACCCAAGCGACCTGCCACCACGCCCCGGAGGTCTATGGCGGCCTGCGGGAGAGCGAGGCGGCGGAGCTGTTGCGGGGGTTTTTCAGGGGGAGGCGGTAGCCCCACTCGCCGCCACCTTCACCATTGACTCTCTGATGTAATATTATAACATTACACATGTCGCCAGTAGGGGCCTGTGTCATGAAGTCGGTGGTCGTCTCTCCTTTTGCAGCGCTGATCGCCCTGGCCCTTTGGCCCGCGCAGCAAGCCTTTGCGCAGGCCTTCGGGGAGCCGGCGCCGCTGGTGCGGGCCTTTCGCAACCCTGAGGTGGAGCGGGCCGCCAGCGAGCGCCCGGTCGACGCCCACGGCCACGACCACGACCATGCCCATGGACGGGGACATGACCATGGGGTTGAAAGCGAGATCATCTTCGGTTTCACCCTGGGGTCGGACACCCATCCCTCCGGCGAAAACAAGTTGGCGGTCGAGACTGTGGCGCGCCTGGGCAAGCTCACTTCCCATTATGTCGCGGTTGGCCAGAAGCTCGAATTCTCCCACACCTTCACCAATGACCTCTCCATGTCATTCACCCTGCTCGGCGACTATCACAGGATCAGCGCCCGCAGGGGTTACGAGGCCGAGGTCGAGCCCGTCGCCGGGCGCTATCTGTTCAATGGCTTTGGCGGGGAACTGCGCTATCGCTTCTTGAACCGTGCGACCTCGCCCTTCGGCCTCACCTTGCATATGGAGCCAAGCCTCGCCTTTTCCGATGAGGCGTCGGGGCTGCGCGGGCGCAAATATGGATCGGAGAACAAGCTGATCTTCGACCGCGAGGTCATCAAGGACACCTTCTTCGCCGCCTTCAACCTGACCCATGAAATGGAGATGACGAAGGAAAAGGGCGCCGCCGCATGGGAGCGCGGCACGGTTGTCGGCGCCTCTGTGGCGGGCAGTTGGCATGTGGCGAAAAACCTCTTCCTTGGGGCCGAGACCCGCTATCTGCGCGCCTATGAAGGCCTGTCGCTGGCGACCTATAGGGGCGACGCCGTTTATGTCGGCCCCACGCTGACGCTGATAAAGGGCGCCAGCTTTATGAACCTGGCCTATAGCGGCCTTGTCGGCGGCAAGGAGAAGGGCTCCAGCGGCGGGCTTGACCTCGTGAACTTCGAACGTCATCACATCCGCCTCAAGGCGGGCTTCCATTTCTGACGCCAGCGCAAGCGAGACAGAGTCCCATGTTCACCCGCCGCCACCTCATCGCTGCCGCAGCCGCATTGCTCCTCCCCCTCGCCCCCGTGCAGGCGCAGCAGGGCGCGAAGGTCGATGTGCTCGCCTCCTTCTCCGTCATCGCCGATCTCGTGCGGCAAGTCGGGGCTGAGCGGGTGGAGGTGCGGTCCATCGTGGCGCTCAGTCAGGATCCCCATGATTTCGAGCCCTCGCCCAGCGATGTGCGCAGGGTGATGAAGGCGCAGCTCATCGTCATCAACGGGCTGGGGTTCGAGCCCTGGGCGGATCGCTTCGTCAAGGCGGCGAATTACAAGGGCGAGCGTCTGGTGGCGTCCAGGGGCGTCAAGGCCCTTTCGGTGCGCGGCGCGGTCGATCCCCACGCCTGGCAGGATGTGGAGAATGTGAAGCTCTATATAGAGAACATCCGCGACGCCCTCAGCAAGGTGGACCCCGCCGGCGCCTCAGATTACGCCCGCAACGCCAGCGCCTATGGGCGCGAGCTCGACGCCCTGCACAGCCAAATCAAGGCGAGCTTCGCGGCGATCCCCAAGGCGCAGCGCAAGGTCATCAGCTCCCACGATTCTTTCCATTATTTTGGCGACGCCTATGATGTGGTCTTTCTGGCGCCGCAAGGCATCAGCAGCAGCGCCGAGCCCAGCGCCCGCGATGTGGCTGGCATCATCAAGCAAATCCGCGCGGAGAAGATCAAGGCGATCTTCTTCGAGAACGCTCTGCCCCAGCAGCTCGCCCGCCAGATCGCGTCGGAGACCGGCGTCAGAATCGCGGGCAAGCTCTATGCGGATGTGCTGGGCGACAATGTGCGCAGCTATGCGCAGATGATGCGGCATAACGCCCAGACGATCCTCGCCGCGCTGAAATAGGGCGCGCTCAGGCCCGCTCGAGCTTTTCCGCCAGCGCTCGCTTCACATCCTCGCGCAGATGTTCCGCCGCCTCCAGAATCTTCACGGCGCGGAAGAAGTCGAGGGTGCGGAAGGTCTGGACCTTCGGGACCAGCAGAATGTCGGGCGCATCGGTCTTCAGCATCTCATTGGTGATGGCGCCCTGCAGGATCTGCGCGGAGCCGATCATGGCCTCGAAGGGCCGGGGGCTGGCGGTCTCGACCCCTATCGGACCTGCCGTCACATCGCAGGCGATGATGGTCGAGGCCCGGCCGATCAGGGCGCGATAGGGCAGGGGATTGATGACGCCGCCATCCACCAGATACATGCCGTCCGCCGAGACCGGCTTTACAAGTCCCGCGATGGCCATGGAGCCCGCCACCGCAGGCGCGAGCGGGCCACTGTCGAACAGGGCCTCGCGCCGCCCGTGAAAATCCGTCGTTACGGCGGTGAAGGGAATCTGCAATTGCTCGAACCGGTCGGGCACCTTGGTGGGCCAGAGGAGGTCGAGCAGCTTCTCGCCATCCAGCAGCACGGGATTGGCGCCCAGCCCCGAGAGAAGATCGGCGAACCGCCCGACCCGCGCCCGCAGCAGCTGTGACATGAACTGGGCCCGGTTGCGCAACACGCCCAGCGTATGGGCGCGCAACTGCTTGCCCGTGAGCCCCGCCGCATAGGCTGCGCCGATCACCGCGCCAATGGAGCTGCCCGCGATGGCGACGGGCTTCACGCCCAACTCGTCCAGCGCCTCCAGCACCACGATATGGGCGAGGCCGCGCGCGCCCCCTGCGCCAAGGGCGAGGCCGACGCCTTCAGATCTAGGGGTGAGGGCAGAGGTCACAGAAACTCCATCAGGGCCTTGATTGTCTCCTGCGGGTTTTCTTCGGCCAAAAAATGGCCGCTGTCGACCAGCACGCCCCGGGCCTGCGGGGCGAAGCTGCTGCGCCAGACATCCACGGGCGCCTCAATGGCGCCGCGTGTGAGATAGAAGTCGCCGGTGGCGATGAGGGTGGGGCAGAGAATCGTGCGCCCCGCCGCCAGATCCGCCTCATCCTGGGCCAGATCGATGGAGGCGCCCGCGCGGTAATCCTCGCACATGGCGTGGGTGCGCGATGGGTCGCCCCAGCTGGCGCGATATTGCCCCATGGCCCGGGCGTCGAAACAGCTGAGGCTCTGGCCCTTCGTCCATTTCGTCATCAGCCCCTCATAATAGAGGTTTGGCCCCTTGCCGATCTCCTCCTCCGGCGCGGGGAAGGGCTGGGCGAGGAAGCGCCAGTGGGCGGCGGGGGTGACGCCTTTGTTGATATTCTCCCAGACGTGAAGCGTGGGGATGATGTCGAGCAGGGCCAGCGTCTCCACATGCCCGGGATGGTCGAGGGCCAGCCGATAGGCCGCCCGCGCGCCCCGGTCATGCCCGGCGACCGCAAAGCGCACATGGCCCAGCTTGCCCATCACCGCGATCACATCCTCGCCCATCTTCCTCTTTGTATATTCGGCGCCGCCTTCGCTGGGCGCCGCCGAGGACCAGCCATAGCCCCTGAGGTCCATGACCACCGTGGTGAAGCGGGTCGCCAGCGCGGGCGCCACCCGATGCCACATGTCATGGGTCTGGGGGAATCCGTGCAGCAGAACCAGCGGCGGCCCCTCGCCGCCCACCCGGGCGAAGATGCGCCCGGCCTGCGTGTCGATCCAATGGGCGGCGAAGCCGGGGAAGAGGTCGGTCATATCGGACATGGGCAGGGCCTCCGCAGGGTTTGGTGGATGATGCGGCGGGGGAGGGTCCGGGGCAAGGGGGATTGCGGCGGGCTGGCCGTCTGGAGGATCCGATTCCCGGGCGGGCTCGAAGGCGCCTGCGGGGTGATTGATGGACGAAAAGCCTTTTATGGGGCGCTGGATTCGGGGCCGATCCATCCACAGGGCGATCCTGCTGCAAGGGCCTCCAGCGGCGTCATTTCCTTTGCGGTATGCCGTAGGGGCGAGAAGATAACACATAATGTAATTTTATTACACACAAATAAGTTTTTTGTAAATATATAAACTTCATAAAAAATAATTTTGTCTCATATATTACCATTAATATTAAAAATCAAACATAAACAAATAAATAAATACCCGTTTTGAGCAATATATAGTTTTAAACACACATTAAACTCATAATATATATTTTATAATTATAGTAAAACATAATATAAAAATCAGGCAATTTTGTTGTCTTCAAGCAACGTGGCTTCTCAAGATCGTCAAAACAGCATTTTAGACTATGCATTTGCGAGCAACGCCCGCTTAATAGGCCCACCAGTTCATGCGCGTTCTCTCGCGCTGGGCGGTTAGGGGACGCAACCCTGCGTCATCTTAAAGCACCCTGGAGGGATTTATGCTCAACAAGTTACTTCTCGGCTCTGCCGCGGTCATCGTGGCCGTCGCTGGCGCCCAGGCCGCCGATCTTCCTTCGAAGAAGGCCGCCCCTGCTACCTACGTGAAGATCTGC
>CAMDOY010000178.1 GCA_945903655.1 Rhizobium sp. Q54
AACCTTCTAATCATGGTCGGATCGCTGCCGACTGCAAAAGGCAAATACTCCTTCACGATAGAAGAAATCGAAGAGTGGACTGCCATTCGACATTCAAAATTTAGATGGAAAAGTGATTACAACATCAATCTCTGGGGTCTCCGGCATTCGAGTAGTCAAACAAAGCTCCAAGCTTGTTTGCTGCCCTATCAGCCCAATTCGACTCGTACCGCCATCCTGGATAATAAAGACAGCCTAATGTTCACCGCTGGTATGACCGGGTGCACCTTCGGCTATACGCGCATACCTGATGGCAAGGTGCAGGTGCTGCATGCCAACTTTGTGGACAATGATGGCAAGCTTGACAAGGACGCACTATCGGCCAGGACGTTGCATTGCCATGGCCGCCTGCAAGACCACGACTACCGCGAGACCAAGAGTGTGCCAGGTATCTTTGGGAGGCACCGCGTTGCGGTGACGGACGAGGCTCGGCAGGCGTCAATGGGGGCCACCGTGATCGGCTCCCGCGCGTCGGGCGGGGAGTGGCGTTTCTTCGCCCAACGATACGAAGTGGTCGGCACCCGTTACGTGTACCTTGATCTTCTGGAGCTTTAATGAGCGTGAAAAGGTGGATTGCCCTTGCGGACCGCTCTCCGTTTCACTGGTGCTATTGAAGCATAAGAGGCTCACGTCACCCATACCCACTTTCAGGGTGGCCCGACGGAGTTGCTGTCTTTTTAAGGGAGTATGCCGCTACGTAACCTCAACCTTAGTTGGGTCAGATACTCCGTTACACAGCGCGCCAACTGGTCTCAAATTAACGGAAGGCGGTCAACCTCATCAATAAAATGCGGCTTTGATCTGAAAAAGACCTTGCCACGGATATCAAAATACATTTACAGACTTACAAATATTACTGGATTTTATCGGCACTAGCTCAACATCAATAGGAGAAAGAGCGTGGGCTTCAACGATTTTCTTAAGCGCTTTGCTGCTGGAGCCACCGAGCGTCAGGACGAGTTGCGCATGCGGCGAGCCACCAGTCGGAACCGCGACTACAATCAAGTAGTTCAATGGCTCTGTGAATATGGGGATGATAGTCACAAAAAACGGGGGCAGGGGGGAGGAGACCAGCCGCTCGTTCTGGAGAATTTCGCGAGCTTGCAGCAACAGAAATTTCGCGCTGAACATCAGGTGAAGCTGCTGGACTATCGCAGTGATATCGAGCGCAAGTTGGGGCACGGCAATAGGATTGGGGCAACTCCATTTATCTATGCCTTCCAAAGGCCAGGAGACGGAACAATATACTGCGTTTACGTGCTGGCGAGGGACCGTCAACAACAATATGTTGTCATGACACCCTATTGGTTCCTCTCGAGCGGTGAGACCGAACGGGATTTTATGCAAGAGGTGCGCGGGGTTAACTAGGATTCTATGTTGGTCCGTTGTTTTTGGTGATTGCGTCGTTTGGCCTATCCTTCGTCAAATGATTTGAGACCAACTGGCGTTCTGTGTAACGGAGTATCTGGCCCATCTGGGTTTGAGTGCGCCCCCTCGTTCTGCTGCAACCACGTAATCATGCAACTGGGGGGTATCGGAGTGGTTGCGCAGTTGCAGGAAAGTGCCTGGAGGGGGGGGGTAGGCACCCGGGGGGCTGGAAAAACTACCCCGGCATGCTGCGGGGTCAGAAAGGCCCTGCCAGTTTCGCGCGGCTTTTTAGAGTTCGCCCCCAGCCCCTTTGCTATAACCTCAACCATCAGCCATCAAAGCAGAGGGCTCTCCGTATGAATGGATACATTCAAGGGAGCACGTCATCTCCTCCGACGCATGCGCCTTCGTCCGCCCCAACCCCGTCACCCCTTCGCTGCCGCCAGATACATTACCGGCGGACCGCTTCCACGGGGCAGGTCACAAGAACCGGACGCAAGTCACGACAAATGGGCCTGGAAGCTTTCACGCGCGTCATGCATATAGTGCTGCTAGGTACCCGCCGGGGTTGCCGCATCGGTCCACAGCCTCGCCACGGATCGTAATTTTCTGCTATGGGGCGAGGCACGACTGAGGGCAAGTATTCATGATTGAAATTGCAACTATTCTTTATTTGGCCGGAATGTCGCTCGCACTCGTGGGTGTCGACGGCTATTTCTCAGCGGACACGACGCGTATCGAGGTCACTGTACATCCGGCCGCCCAGGCATCCGGCTACACTGATGAAGTGGCTGCCCGATACTTCGATCACGAGTTGCGACGCATCTTCGACGTGAGGTCGGTGTTGCAGGTCCCGCACATCCGGATCCAAACCGACCAGTCCTTGATCAGCGTCATTGCAAAAGCCGCACGGGTCGACAAGCTGCAGTATGCAATGCAAGACTTACTGTCGCTGGACCCGATGATGATCCGGCTCGTGGTCTATCCTCCGGTGCCCCATCGGCAGCACGTGGTGCTGCAGGCGTTCGGGAGTCGGCCCTCCGGCGAGACCTTTGACGTGTCCATTGATGGCGTTCCGGGCGATCCTCGCGCCTCCCTCGGTGCGATCGCCGCCGCCACTGCACTTGCCGTCGACCCCTACCACGTAAGGCTGCAGGAGTTCCGCACCCTTACCGCCCGTGCACCCCTTGAGGCGTTCCGCTCCCGCGCACCCCAGAGCCTGCCCGAGGACAACTGGGAGGCCATGCGGGATTTCGAGCGCCGCTTGGCGGAGGCCCTGAGGACGGCGCCGCCCTCCGATGCCCTTCGTTCCGCGCCACAGTTCAACCTTCTCGGGGTTACCCGTTGGTGGCTCGGAAACACAAGCGGCGCCGAGACTGCCTTCCTGCGGTCTTTAGAGCTCAATGAATCGCTCGTGACGCCACGGCTCAACCTCGCATGGGCACTCCTGGCGCGTGGGGATCATGCGGGCGCAATGGCTGTCATGGAGACGGTGCGGCCCGGTCTGCGAGACCGGATCGGCAACCCGAACTCACGCCAGACCTTGACCCTAGCCTACCGCGCCACGACGGCCACCGCAGAGCAACTGGCGGGGCGCCATACGGCTGCGCAACGGGCATGGAACGAGGTGTGTGGCACAGGCGTGCAACCGGCGTTCGTTGCGCTCTATGTTGGTACGCGGTCGACATCCGGGCAGGCAGCTGAACGCTGCGAGGCCCATGCCAGGGGCATGCTGAAGGAAGAAGACCTCTATGAGGCCATCGGGATGTTCTCGTCGGAGCTATTGATCTTTGCTCCAAGGGCTGATGCCTCAGGGTTCAGCGAATCCCGATAACTGGCAAATAGACTGTTTGGCCTCGGGGGAACCTCGTCGCCAGAGAAAGGGAGGTATGGGAGATCGCGTTGACGCCCCCCCCTCACCGTCAGCACCACCCCGCCGGGACCGATCGCGTCAACAGTGCCATTGAGGTCCATGATGCCGGTTGCAACGATCAGCGCTGGCCTTGAACACGCCCTGGATAGCCCTGGATAGCAAGGTGGACCGCTACTCGGGCACCAGCGCCATCTCAGGGCTCGAGACCTTCTCCATCAACGCGAGCCAGCAGCAGAATGAGACCAAGGCGGTGGGCTCGGCCGGCATGCGCTAGATGATCGCGTCGAACCAAGCACTGGGCTTTGATGTCTCGGTACGCCAGCTGCCTTATGGCGATGATCCGTCCATCACCACGATGTGGCGCTATTCAATCGGCTTCTGAACGACGCGCGCACTTCGGGAAGGGCGCCGGGGGGCTATAACGTCGCCAGGTGATTTGAGACCGCTTGGCGTGCTGTGTAACGGAGTATCTGGCCCATCTGGGGTTGAGTGCCCCCCGTCGTTCTGCTGCAACCATGCAACCAAACGACCACGCGACTGGCAGGCATCGGAGTGGTTGCACGGGTGCGCAGTTGCAGGAAAGTGTCTGGAAAGGGCGCGTAGGCACCCCGGGGGCTGGAAAAACTACCCCGGCATGCGATGGGGTCAGAAAGGCCCTGCCAGTTTCGCGTGGTTGTTTGGAGTTGCTGGCTGGTCATCTCCGCTCTCCATGGCGTTCCGATGAACCAGAAATCCCCCGTTACTCAAATCGCCAATTTGCTCCCATAGGCGCTGACGCTGGACACCAATGCCCAGCAGACTTGTAATTGATGCAATAAGCGTCGGGCGCGGCGGGGAGGGAGACGTGCCGCGCAATGATAATTGAAGCAGCCCTGTCACTCTCCGCCGCATGCAAGAGAGATTTATGCAGCCTCGGTCTCGAGCAGCGCTAAGCGACGGATAAGCCAGACCGCACGCTCAAAAAGTCCCGTCATTGCGACGAAGCGCTCCTGACCAGTGCCCGCCCCTTGGCGCCGGAGCTCCTGCATCATCTCGCCCCGGTCAGAGGCAAGATCGGCAAGCCATCTAGCCTCAGAGTGGTTTTTGATCTCGCGCAGTTCCTCCAGCAGCAGATGCAGCGCTTCCGACATGGACGATACTGGCCGCGCAATTTCAACATCCATCAACCCTTGCGCAGTGGAGACGTATTCACCCAGCGTCTCGCGCAGCGCCGTCAATAGCCCGAGCCGCGCCTGCAGTCGCACCGTTTCCTGGAGCGTATCGCCAGGCATCTCGCGCGCCAGAAGCGCCGTAATGAACCGCCCAATCTCGGCCTCGAGCGCGGCCATGGCGACAGTGCTGATTGTAATGCCACTGTCGATATCTTCGCGTACTGGACCAAGAATATGGGGCAGTCGGTCCGCCAACTGACGCTGTTCCGCTGCCACCAGTTCTAACGCGGAAGGGGCGTCCTCAAGCGCCTGAGGATAAAGGTAACGAGGGCGTGCTTGTGTCTCATGCTCACTGGCCGGCGCCCATCGCTCCAAAAGCCGTTCCAGCAAACCATGAAAGGGCGCCATCAGTAGAGCTGTGAAGAGCTGAAGAAATAAGAAGACAAGGGCAAGCTGCGTATCCAACTCATACGCCAGATGCTCCACGGCCCAAAGCACCAGAGGGATGTCGAAGCCACGCTCCAGTTCGAGCATGAAAAGAAAGATCGCCGCCCCCGTCGCACGCAGTATCGTTTGCCAGAGCACCGGCTGTCGTGCTGTTCCTTCAACGCCACCAGACAATAGCAGAACAGCGAGGCCTGAACCCAGCGAGGCTCCGTAGATCGTGGCGACCGCTTGGTCAAAGCTCAGCAACCCCGCAGTCTTGAGCGTAATGGCGAGGATTGAAACGGTAGACGAGGACTGCGCAACCAGCGTGATGAGGGCGCCAACGAGAAAGGGCGGGAGCCAAGCGTCACCCGCGAAGGAGAGAACCGCCCGCACAATTTCAACATCACGGAGCGGCGCCGCTCCGGCCTTAATCAGTCCGAGACCAAGCAACATCAAGCCAAGTCCTGCCAGCGCCGCCAGCAGCGGGCGCAGGCGCCCACCGGCATCCAGCCCAAAATAGGTGGCGCAACCGACCACCCCAAGCAGCCACAAAGCCCCTATGCGCAGATCCAAGGTTGCAACGAGAACAAGGCCCGCAGTCCCGACATTGGCCCAAGCCAGAAGTGGCAAAAGGCGGCGCAGTGCTATCATCCCGGCCGCGCGCATGGAGGCAGAAATAAAGGTAACGGCGTTGCTGCTCTGGGTCACGCAGCCCAACAAAAGACCAAAAAGTGCGGCGTGAAAGGGAGTGCTCGTACCATGAGCCATTGCGGCGCGCACACGCCCGCCAGCCATGGCGAGCAGTTGGCCAGACATACCCTTCACACCAAGGAAGAAGAGGCCAAGTCCGCCGAGCAGCCCTGCCAGCATCTCCATCAGGGACGCCGCAACACAATCACAAGCAGGAAACCGGTCGCGAATAAGCCAAGGCCTGCGCATATGATGAGAAAAAAGCGTAACTCTCCGTATCTGCTATCTGCCGCCGCAGTTTCTTGCACGGTCTCTCTGCGATGCTCCTGTGCTAAGATATGAGCTAAATCGTCAAGCTGCACCTGTAAGGCGCGGTCAGCGCCACGAAGCGCAGCGTCTGTCCTGCCTTGCCCTTCAAAGGTCGCGAGATCGGCCGTACGGAGCGCCTGCTGATAAAGCTCCAGAAGTGCTGTGTGCGCATCGCGGATCGCCGGAATTCCTTGTGTAGCGAGGCCCCGCTCCTGGGCAGCATGACCGAGCGCCGTCTGAACTTGTGTACCCGCTGCCTGGAAGCTGGCGCGATGATGCCTGGAAAGAATAGGATCACGATCACGCAAAAGGATATTCTTCCATTCCTGAACCTGCACGCCGAAGCTTGCCTGAGCGCTACGGACCGTATCCAGCGCATCAGCAATCATGCCCAATTGCGCGCGGCTCTGTGCCGCGGATGCATGGCTATACCAAAGGGCAAAAAGACCCGCCCCGGCTTGTAGTAGCATCAGCAGCCCTACAATTCCGCCGAGCATCACGCGGCGGTTCTGCTCCACAGCGCGAACCCGCGTAGAAACATTATTTGCAGCCAAAACAATATCCTCCAATATCAAGCTGTTTTGTGTTCACAGCCATGCTTTGTCATTCCAACCATCCAAGGAAGCTCAGTACTGCCAAGTTCCTCGATAGTCACGCATGGACAAAACCTTTCAAAGCAGCCTTTTAGGCACTCAAGGCAGAAAAGATACAATGCCGCTCAGGCCCAATGGGGCAGCTTTTAACAAAACAGTCATCAAGAGTGATGGGATTTCAAATACAGTTTTATTTCAAAATCAGAATTTTATGCCTGTAGGGCTCTCTATTTTATTGTATTTTTTCACAGTGACTTATAAGTTTTTCTTAGCTCCCCTTTTTTCTGCCCCGTATTTGATGAATTCTAGTTATAGTTTCGAGGACCGGAGGCCGTATCTGGAGTGCTTGGTGGGGACTGGCTCGGTTGTACTGCCTCAGCCATTCATTGATACTGGCCTGAGCCAGGCGGGTACTGCCAAACCATTCAATGTTCGGGATTTCCCGGCGTAGCATCCCCTTGAAGCGTTAACTTTATCCATCCTCCATGGGCGAAACTGGATCAATCTGGATGGGCTTGATGCCCCGGTGCAGGAACCATGCCTTGAAAACCGCCAGCAAAAATTCGGGGCTATCGTCCGATTCTAGGTATTCAGGTTTTCCAAGGCTTACGATTGGAGGATGCAGCAACTCTGAATGCCCCACTGTCCAGCATCAGCGCCTATGATGTCTGTCGTCAAATGATTTGAGACCAATTGGCGTTCTGTGTAACGGAGTATCTGGCCCATCTGAGGTTGAGTGCCCCCCCTCGTTCTGCTGCAACCACGCAATCATGCAACTGGCAGGCATCGAGAGTGGTTGCAC
>CAMDOY010000179.1 GCA_945903655.1 Rhizobium sp. Q54
GCGATTTCGCCGCTCACCTTGTCGATGATGGCGCGCGGCGTGCCGGCGGGGGCGACAACGCCGATCCATGTGGAGACGTCGTTGAGGGCGGGGGATCCCGCCTCCACCGCGAGCGAGCGCAGATGAGGCAGGGCGGGCACCGGGCCCTCATTGGTCTTCGCCAGCGCGCGGAACATCCCCGACTGGATCAGGGGAAGGCTAGCGGCCTGTCCATCGACGATATAATCCACGGATTTCGACATGAGCGCCTGCACGGTCGGCGGGCTCCCCTGAAAAGGCACGAACTGGGCGACGATGCCCGTCTCCTTGTTGAAGAGTTCAGCGGCGAGGCGCGTGGTGATGATGCCCGCGCCGAAATTCAGCTTGCCCGGATTGGCCCGGCCGAGCGCGATCAGCTCCGCCAGGGTCTTGGGCCCATCCGCATGGACCGTCAGCAGCGAGGTGTTTTTCGACAGCAGGCTGATGGGGTCGAAATCCCTGATGGGGTCATAGGACATGGTCTTGCTGGTGAGGGGGTTCAGCACCATGGTCACATCCATGACCACCAGCAGCGTGTAGCCATTGGCGGGCGCCTTGGCGACCTGCGCGGCGGCGATGGCCGTGTTGGCGCCCGGCTTGTTCTCGATGACGATGGCCTGCCCGAAGGTCTGGGCCATGCGCTCGCTGACCACGCGCGCGACAATGTCCGCAGGGCCGCCTGCGGGGAAAGGCACGATCATGCGGATGGCCTGATTAGGCCAGGCGGCGGCGTCCTGCGCGCGGGCGGGAGCGGTGGAGAACCCTGTCGCTAACAGGGCCGTGAACAGAGCGGCAAGTGGGCGCATGGATCCTCACCTCTGGGGTTTTTTGGTTATCGATATGGTTTCATTCAATGGCGGCGCGGTCAACGCATCGCGCAGCCCTACCCGCGCCGGGCCTTGGCCAGCTCCTCGGGCTCTTCTTCCGCCAAGCCGATCAGCCGCTCAAGGGTCGCCGTATCCGCCTCAAGCTCCGCCGATTTCGCCCGGTGGACGATGGCGCCGCGCTCGATCACGATGGCGTCGCGGGTCAGCGATAGCGCCAGATGGCTATGCTGCTCCACGAGGATGAAAGCCATGCTGCCATCCGCCGTCATGCGCTCCACGGCGGCGGTGATCTCCTCGACGATGATGGGGGCGAGGCCCTCCATGGGCTCGTCGAGCAGTAGCAGGCGCGGATTGGTCATGAGGGCGCGACCGAAGGCCAGCATCTGCTGCTCCCCGCCCGACAGATGATTGCCCTTGTTGCCCCGCCGCTCCTGCAGACGGGGGAAGAGGTCATAGATGGCGCGCAGGTCCCACCGGCCCGGACGCGCGGCGACGGTGAGGTTCTCCTCCACCGTGAGGGAGGGGAAGATCTCCCGCTCCTGCGCCACCCAGCCGATGCCCGCCAGCGCCCGCTTGTGGGCGGCCATGCGGGCGATGTCCTGGCCCTCCCAGACGATGGCGCCGCGCTGCAGGCGTGTATGACCCATGATGGTCAGCAGCAGGGTGCTCTTGCCCACGCCATTGCGCCCGAGCACGGCGAGGCTCCCGCCCACCGGCAGATCGAAGGAGACGCCGTCGAGCACGGTGGCCTCGCCATAGCCAGCCCGAACATCCCTGAGGGAAAGCAATGTCTCAGCCATGGCGCGCCTTGCCCAGATAGACCTCGCGCACGCGCGGGTCGGATGCGATCTCCGCAGGCGTCCCCTCCACCAGAATGCGCCCGCTCACCAACACGATGATGCGCGTCGCAAAACGGAAGACGAGGTTCATGTCGTGCTCGATGAAGAGGATGGAGAGATCGCGCGACAGACCATCGATGGCCGCAAAGAGATCGCCGCTCTCGTCCTTCGGCACGCCCGCCGCAGGCTCGTCCAGCAGCAGCACCTTGGGTTTGGTGGCCAGCGCCAGCGCGATCTCCAGCAGGCGCTGCTGCCCATAGGCCAGCTCCTTGGTGATGGTTCGCTCCACATGATCGAGGCGCAGGGACGCCAGGATCGTATGGGCCTCCTCGACGGCCTCCCCATAGCGCGACAGGCCACGCCACCAGACCCCCGCCTCCCCGCGCCTTTCGCAGACGGCGAGGGTCACCGCATCGAGGGCGGTAATCTTGGGAAAGAGCGAATTGATCTGGAAGGTACGCACCAGCCCGCGCCGCACACGGGCGGCGGGCGGTTGGGCGGAAATCTCGTCGCCATCAAGCAGGATCTGTCCGGCGTCGGGCTTCAACATGCCCGTCAGCAGATTGATCAGCGTCGTCTTGCCTGCGCCGTTAGGGCCGATGAGGGCGTAGCGCTCCCCCTTTGGCAGGGAGAAGGCGATGTCGCCTGCGACGACCAGCGAGCCGAAGGACTTGTTGAGTCCCTCAGTGGCGAGCGCGGCGGTCATGATTCACGCCGCCATGATTTGGGCGCCAGGCGCGCCGCGCCGCCGAGCAGTCCATTGGGCAGGAACACCACCACCGCGATCAGCAGCATCCCGATCCAGAAATACCAGTATTGCGGATTGACCCCGGAGAAATGGTCGCGCGCCACCATATAGATGATCGCCCCGATGATGCCGCCATAGAGCCTGCCGACGCCGCCCAGGATCAGCACCACCAGCAGGTCCGCCGAGCGCTGGAAGCTCAGGGTCTCCAGCGACACGGTCTCCGTGGTCTGCGTCAGCAGCGCGCCCGCGATGCCCGCCATGACGGCGGCGATGGTGAAGATCTGGCGCACATGGGCGTTGTTGGGCGCGCCGATGGCGAGCATGCGCGTGGAGTTTTCGCGGATGCCCTGCAAGGAAAGCCCGAAGGGCGAATTGGTGATGCGGCGGGCGACGAGGAAACAGACGAAGAGCGCCGCCAGCGAATAGCCATAGGCCGTATTGCCATAGAGATCGAAGCGGATGGCGTTGAACAGGGGCCAGGTCTTCACCCCCTGCAAGCCATCGGCGCCGCCCGTGATCTTGCCCGCGCTATTGGCGGCCTCCAGCATCAACTGTCCTACGCCCATGGTGATCATGATGAGGGCGAGACCGCGAAAGCTGGCGATGATGAAGCTCAGAAAATAGCCGAAGAGGCCCGTGATGACGGCGGCCAGCAGCAGCCCGCTCAAGGGCTCGCCCCAGACATGTTTGGAGAAGAGCCCCGCCGCATAGGCGCCCAGTCCGAAAAAGGCGGCGTGCCCCAGGGACACGAGCCCGCCATAGCCCAGAATGAGGTCCAGCGAGATGGCGAAGAGCGCGGTGATGGCGATCTGGCTGGCGAGCTGAAGATAGTCGGGCGTCAGGTAGAAGGGCAGCAGGGTCAGCAGCCAGAAAACGATCTCCAGCGGACGCCAGGCCGAGCGACGGGCGATATGGTCGAGGGGCGTCATGGCGGTGGCGGAAAGGCCCATCTAGCGCCTCCCGAAGAGGCCTGCGGGCCTCCACATCAAGAGGCCGACCATGACGAGATAGATCAGGAAGGAGCTGATGGCCGGAAAATAGTATTTGCCAGCGGTGTCGCTGATCCCCAGCAGCACCGCCGCGACGAAGGACCCGCCGATGGAGCTGAGGCCGCCCACGGCCACCACGATCAGCACATAGATCAGATAGGCCAGCGCGAAGGAGGGATCGAGGCCGGTGATGTCGATGGCCAGCGCTCCGCCCAGCCCCGCCAGCCCGCTACCCAACGCGAAGGTCAGCATGAAGACCCGGTCCACATCGATGCCAAGCCCCCGCGCCATGCGCAGGTTATCGACGGCGGCACGGACTTGCGCCCCAAAGCGAGTGAACTCCAGCATGCCGATCAGCGCCGCCGTCAGCACCAGCGCCACGCAGATCAGGAAGAACCGATAGACGCCAAAGCCCCGGTCGAAAATGGTGACGGAGCCGCGCAGCCATGAAGGGAGCTGCACGGGCTGCTGTATGGTGCCGAAGAGATAGGCCGCCGAGGCGATGGACATGAAGACGATCCCGATGGTCAAGAGGCACTGGTCGAGATCGCTTTTGCCGTAGAAGCGGCGGTAGAGCACCCGTTCGAGAACGACGCTCGCCACCGCCGCCGCCAGAAAGGCGACCGGCAGCGTCGCCAGAAAGGGCCACTGCAGGTCGTTGATCAAGGTCACCGTGACGAAACCGCCGAGCATGCCGAAGGCGCAGTGCGCGAGGTTGACGAAATTCATCATCCCCAGCGTCACGGAAAGCCCGACGGAGAGCAGGAACAACAGCATGCCATAGGCGAAGCCGTCGTAGAGCACCCCGATGAAGGGACCAATCATGCGGAGCGTCTCCCGATTTCCGGACCTGGCGTCGGCTTATTTCATCTTCGCCTTCACCGGGTCCTTCTGATCAGGAAGGATGTCCATGGTCACATTGCGCAATTCGCCGTTCACCTTCTCCACCCGGCGAATATAGACATTCTCGATCATGTCGCGGGTTTCCGGATCGATGCGCATGGGGCCGCGCGGGCTATCCCAGGCCATGCCCTTGGCGGCGGCGATCAGGGACTCGCCATCCGTCTTGCCACCGGTCTTCTCCAGAACCTTGTAGATGAGCTGCGCGCCATCATAGCCGCCGATGGAGAAGATGTCGGGCTCGCGGTTATACTCGGCCCGATAGGCCTTCACGAATTCAGCGTTGATGGGATTCTGGATATTGTAGTCGTAATGGGCGGCCGTGATGATGCCCAGGCTCAGATCGCCCATGCTCTTGAGTGCGGAAACGCCGGTCAACTCGTCCTGACCGAGGATCTTGGTCTTGGAGGGATCGACGCCACGCTCGTTCAGCGCCTTGCCGATGGCGGCGGGCTGGGTGCCGCCGGGGGTCCAGATATAGATTGCGTCGGGGCTGGTGTCCTTGGCGGCCTGCACGAAGGCGCCGAAGTCCATGTTGGCGACCGGGAAGAGCGCCGAGCCCACGATGGTTCCACCGCCTGCGGTGAAGCCCTCCTTGAAGGCGGCGACCGCGTCATGGCCGGGGCCGAAGTCGGACACCAGCGTATAGACCTTCTTGACGCCATTTTTCGCGGCCCAACGCCCCAGCGCCTCATTGAGCATGGGGGTCGTCACCGAGGTGCGCGTCATATAGGGGGACTTGGTGGTGATGATGGAGGTGGCGGCGTTCATCACCACCATGAATTTCTTGGCCTCGGCGGAGACGTCGCCCACCGCCAGCGCATTGGGCGTCAGCTCAAAGCCGCCGAGAATGTCGACCTTGTCGCGCACCACCAGTTCCTGGGCGAGACGCTTGGCCACATCCGGCGCGATGCCGCCATTGTCCTTGCGGATGACCTCGATCTTCTTGCCTGCGACCGTATCGCCCTTCTGCTTCATGTAGAGCTTGAAGCCATTGTCGAGCTGGACGCCCGTATCGGCGAACTGGCCGGAGTAGGAGACGATCATGCCGATCTTCACCTGCGCCTGCGCGCCCGTGGCGATCAGCAGGGCGGACACGGCTGCAATACCAGACAACAAGAGACGCATGCTTCCCTCCTCATTCGGCCCAAGGCTGGACCGGTGAAACCTTTTTTACGAACTGGCCGCACGAACCCGGACAGTGGCTTGTGGCGATGATGGTCTGGCCAAACGCAGGGGTCAAGGCGCGTTTTTGTGATCTGTGGGTAAGACCTCGCCTATCGGCAACCCGGCTTCTGGCTCGCCGCATTGATGGGGGTGAAGGGCCCCAGCGCAGCGTTGGCGGCGGAGGCGAAGGCGGTGTCCAGCACCTTGTCCATGGGCTGTTTGGCGGGTAGGACCCCCTGCTCCACATACCAGGACTGGATGTCGTCGAGGGAGGCGGCGTTGGCCTTGCCATCGACGCTGCGCGCGCCCCAATTATAGGTCTCCAGCGCCTTCACGTCCCGCCCGACGCCCGAGCGCACGATGCGATCCGCCATCTCCGCCCGGTTGGGACCGTTGTGATAGGCGTTGCAATAATCGCGCGCTCCGCGCAGCAGGGCAGTGAAGAAGCCCTGAGCTTCCTTCGGATTTTTCGCCGCCCATTCGGTGTTGTACATGACGACCGAAAGCACGAAGGGCTTGGGCGTCACCACATCATCCACATTCACCCATTGCACCCCCAGCCCCATCTGCGGGATCTCCGTGGACCAGGGCGCGGGCATGGCGAAGAGATCCACCGCCTTGCTCTCGAAGGCGGCGACCATCTGGGGAAAGCCCACGTTCTTCACGGTGACGTCCTTCAGCGAGACGCCGCCGCTTTGCAGCACCCGCGCAGACTCATAAAGGGAGATGGAGTTGGGGGCGTTGGTGCCGAGCGTGCGGCCCTTGAAATCGGCGATGGTTTTGACCTGATCCTTCAGGTCCGCCCGCAGGACCATCCAGTGGCCCACGGGCGTCGACACATTGTCCATGGCGATGCGCACGGGCAGGCCCTGCTGCACCCCGTTGAAGAAGCTGGCGCTGACGCCGCCCTCCACGATCTGCACCTCATCGCGGGCCAGCAGCACCACGAAACTGGCGGAGGCGTCGAGATAGTTCACCTCCACATCGAGCCCCGCCTCGCGAAAATAGCCCTTCTCGACCGCCGTGTTGGTGGCGCCCACGATCATGGTGCGGGTGAGGCCGATCTTGATCTTGGTCTGCGCAAAGGCCGCCACCGGCGCCATCGCCAGAACTGCCGCCAGCGCGGCGCACCGCCATGCCGTCATGGTTCCCTCCCCTTTATCATTGATCAGCGACCGTCAGGCGGCCGCTGGCGTCCAGTCCTGCCCCGTGGTCGCGTCATGGACGAAGATCCACTCGCGGCTGATGGGGGGCGGGGATGGGGTCATCTTGTTGTTGAGATATTGCTGGCGCGCCTGCATCACCACCCGATTGGCGCGCGGCCTGCGCTCGCCCTCATAGGCCCGCAGCGCGGCGGAAGGATCATCGCGGCCCGCATCCAGATGGCGGGATAGCGCATAGGCGTCCTCGATGCAGATGGCGGCGCCCTGGGCCAGGGTCGGCATCATGGGATGGGCGGCGTCGCCCAAAAGCGCGATGCGCCCCTGGGTCCAGGTCTCGATGGGGTCGCGGTCGTAGAGGCCCCATTTGAAGACCGTGTCGAAGCGGTCCATCAGGGCCAGCAATTCGGGGTTCCAGCCTGCGAAAGCGTCCTTCATCTCCTGCACGGAGCTGGGAACGGTCCAGGATTCCTCGCCCCACTGGTCCATGAAATAGCCCGCGAAGAAGTTGAGCACCTTACCCGCGCGGATGGGATACATGATCACATGGCCCTTGGGGCCGAGAAAGCCGCAGTATTGGGTGCGCGGAGAGACCCTGTCCGGCCC